>JAIKYM010000116.1 GCA_024683115.1 Bacilli bacterium | reverse complement strand
TATTAAGCTTTCTTATGTAATAAACTAATGAAGAATCCTTCATAGTATTTATTTGGTTTAATAGTTAATACTCCATCTAAAGTAGAAGGAAGTAATTCTACTCCATCTATGTTAATAGGTATTATCTCTACATCATCAGATAATACTTTTTTTAATACTTCTTCATTCTCCTCTTTAAGAATTGAACATGTAGAATAAATCATGTACTTATCTTTTTTTAGTAAGCTTATAGCTTTCTTTAATAGTGTTTCTTGGATATGAGATATATTATCTATTTGACCATCCATATTAAATTCTTTATAAGCTCCTATTGTACCTGATCCAGAACATGGAGCATCAAGTAATATAGAATCAAAAGACATATATTCAGATAAAGAGGAAGCATCAGTGTTCATAACTGTTACGTTATTAACATTTTGTTTTTTTAGATTATATGCTAATCTTTCACTTCTTATTTTATTTTTTTCAATAGCTGTTATTAAACATGAAGGATATAAATAAGACATTTCCGTAGTTTTAGATCCTGGTGCAGCACACATATCTAATACTTGATCTTTATCGTTTATTCTCATATACAAAGGAGGTAATTGAGAAGATAAAGATTGTAAGTATATCTTACCTTCTTTATATAGATCTAATTCTTCTATATCTTTAGAATTACTATTCTTTAATACTAGAGCATGTGGATTATTATTAACTTCTTCATACTCGATGTTTAAATCTTTTAAGATGTTAATAACTTCATTTTTATCAACATTACATCTGATAGTAGTATACTTACCAACATAACCATTTAGTATTTCATTTGTTAATAATTCACCATATTCTTTAATTAATAATTCTTTTAAGTTATCCATATATATCCTCCTAAAAATAAAAGTTGATAAATATCAACTTTTACATATAAGATGGTATTTCTATACCAATTAAATTTAACATATCAGTTAAAATATTAACTGTAATATTTAATATATATAGCCAATCATTCTTTTTAGTTTCATCTTCTAGACCGGCTATATGGTTATTTTGATAGAAGTTATTAGCTTCATTAGCTAAGCCATATATATAATCAACTAAATAAGATGGCATACGTGTTTCATAAGCTTTATCAACAGCAGATGATAACTCTAATAGTTTTAATCTGATATTTCTATCTGTTTCATTGTAGATAGTATCAGTTAAACTATTATTAATAGTTTCAGAATCTAATATCTTCTTTAATCTTAATACAGTATATTGCATGTAAGGTCCAGTTTTACCTGATGTATTAGAGAACTTATTTATATCAAAGATATAATCATTAGACATGTTATTTTGAAGATCAGCAAACTTAATAATAGAATTAACTATTTTATTTAAGTCTTCTTCAGACATATCTTTATTATCTTCTTTTTTAGATACAAATATATCTTTAGTTTCATTTAATAATTCTCTTAGAGAAGGTGCATTACCTGCTCTAGTCTTAAATGGTTTTCCATCTGGTCCATTTACTGTTCCATAACTTTTGTGTTCAAATATAGTATCAGTAATACCTGCTTTAAGTGATGCTCTAAATACTTGAGTGAAATGCATAGATTGTCTATCATCAGTTATATAAATCATATAATCAGGATGATATTTATTCTCTCTATCATAAATAGTAGCCATATCAGTAGTACCATATAGATAAGCCTTATTAGACTTTTGGAAGATCATTGGAGGTATTTCTTTTGTATCAGATTCTTCTGCCACATCAATAACCATAGCTCCTTGTGATTCATGTATTAATCCTTTTTCATTTAATAACTTCTCTAATTCAGGAATATATACATATGCACTTCTTTCTGATTCCCATAAATCAAATGATACATCTAAAATATTATATAACTCTTTAATATCACCTAAAGATACTTCAGTAATAATATCGCATAATCTAATTAACTCAGGTTCACCATCTTGCATTCTCTTAGTTATATCTTCACATTCATGTTTGATATCTTCATTTTCTTTGCAAATACCTGACATACGTGGATATGCTTCGTTTAAATATTCAAGAGTAATTTCTTCATCAGATTTACCGTCATGTTGAATAGCATAAATAACTTCACCTATTTGTAATCCAAAATCTCCTAAATGAACATCAGCTATTACTTCATTACCTTTGAATCTTAAAATTCTCTTAATAGCTTCACCAATGATAGCAGTTCTTAAGTGACCTACATGAAGTGGTTTAGCTATATTTGGTCCACCGTAATCCATTACTACTTTCTTATTATCTGGTAATATTCCATATTTATCTGAATCATTCATTAATCTAATCATTTCATTAATAAACTTATCTGTTAATGTTAGGTTAATAAAACCATTTACTACTTCAATCTTAGAAAAAATATCATTAATATTTTCAATAGAATTAATTTTTTCTACTATATCATTAGCTATTTCAAATGGAGATTTATGTAATTCTTTAGCTAGTTTAAAAGCAGCATCAATTTGATAGTCACATAAATCAGGTCTATTAGATTGAATAACATTTACTTCAACATCTAATGCTCCATTTATTAATTCACTTAATTTACTTGTAATCATAAGTATCACCTGCATTAATTTTATCATTTATTGTACTTAATTTAAAGATACAATAATTTCAACTATTATATATATTTAATAATAATATTTCAATAAAAAAGATTGGTATTATCCAATCTTTCTTCCACTTGTTGGTTGCATTCCTTCATCACCTGAAGTATCGCCTTCACTCTTTTTAATAAATGCTGTATTAAGCATTCTTTGAGCTGTAACACTATGTTCAATATATTTAAGTAAGTTTATCTTATCTTCTATTACAAAATTATACTTCTTAGTTATATAATCAAAATAACCTAATTCAAAATCAATAACTCCATCTTTAGGTGTAGTTTTAACAACATATTCACCATTTTGATCATCAACTTTAACATCATATTCTAAATAGTATTGTCCTTTATTTTGTTTAGCATTAAATTCATCATAAAAAGCATCAACCATCATTTGTGATTTAACTGATGAAATAATATATTTAAATAATGACATCTTATCTTCTATAGTAAATTTATACTTTGTAGTTAGATAATCAATATATCCATAGTCATATGATACAGGTCTAACAGCACTAGTTGGTATTCCTTCTATAGATTCAATTTGAATATTCATAACTGGTTCTTTAACTTCTTCTTGTTCAGATGGCCCTTGTTCTTGAATTACTTCTTTTTCAGGTAGACCAATAACTTGAGGTTGTGGTACATTGTAGATTAAATATGGTTCCGCCATCTAAATCATCTCCTATTATAATTATACTAAAAATTTCACGTAATGAAATGAATTATACAATAATATCTCAAATAATGTAAATAAAAATAGAACTTTTTTAAGTTCTATTTTACTGTACAAGTTGTTCCGTTGTATTTTCCGTCGTTTTTCTTAATTTCTTCAGACATCTTGTCGTATGTTACTTCTTTATAGTATTTAAGATCATCATCACCACTTTTTGTGTATGAAATAGTGATTACACCATTGTTAACACTATAAGTAGCATCTTTACCATATTCACCCATTTCAGATTTAGCCATAGCTTCAAGTTGTTCATCAGATACTTGAACAGGTGAATTAGAATAATCCATACTTGCATCATAAGTGATAGATTTCATCTTTCCATCATCATCAAATTTATAAGTAGTCTTATAAGTGAACTTTAATCCATCTGAAGATGATTCTTGAGTACAAACAATCTTCTTACCACTAGTTACAGCAATAATAATAGCAATAATTACAATTACACCGATAATAACTCCACCAATAATAAAGTATTTACTCATATCAGTAGTAGTATTACTTGGTGCGCTTGGAGTTGTTCCTGGCATAGCCATTGGATTGAAATTATTAGTACTTGTTCCGCCTACAGTAGGTGCAGCAGTTACATCTACTCTTTGAGCAGCTGGAGTTCCAACTGTTGGAGTAGCAGTTACATCAATTCTTGATGCTGATGTAGTTGGTGCTACAGTTGGTGTAGCAGTTACATCAATTTTTTGTTCTGGAGCAGCTGGTGCTACAGTTGGTGTAGATGTTACATCGATTTTTTGCTCTGGAGCAGGTGGAGTTACAGTTGGTGTAGATGTTACATCAACAGTATTCTTTTTTAGTCCAGCTACTTCAGGTACAGTTTTTTCCCCTAATCCTTCAACTTTTAGAGGAGTTTTTTCATTACTCATATAAATACCTCATTCCTTACTTTATATAATATAGTATATCATTTTACTTTAATAAAATCATCAATTATTATGCTTTTTTATTCTTGGAATAACTACTATGAATGCTAATTAGGCAACAAACGATAGTATAGTTATGATATAAACTATTATATTTGCCTTTTCTACCTTAAAACTTAAATCAATATTCTTATTCTCAGTAATCTTCCATGTAAGAGTTTTACCATCTTTAGATACTTCATCAGCATTTGATGAAATAGGTTTATTAGGTAGAATAATACTAAACTTCATATCTAAATATTTACTAATATCACCATCTATATATGATTTATATTCATCAGGTGGTGCTACACTCATAACTGAATTATATTTATCTCCATCTTTCTTAAATAAAGTACTTCCACTTATATCAGGATTTGATAAGAATACATATCTAGCATTAACTTCATCAGCCATTAGTAAATCATCTAAATGAACTTTAGTATTATATGTTAATACATAACCTTTATAACCATCTTTATCTATTTTTTCTTTATTCCAATTTTCATATCTATCAGCAACACTTGTTAAATATTCCCATTTACTTTCGTCAGATATATCTGTTTCAGGATTTGCATTAACTATTTTTAAAATGTTATTTAACATCTCATCATCCATAGAAATAGATATTTTAAATGTTACATTTTTATCTTTGTCTATTTTAACTGTCTCTTGTTGTTTTGCCATACAGCCTGTTAGTGTAAAAATCACGAGACCACATAGTAATAATTTCTTTAAGTTTTTCATTTTAACACCTACCACATATTGTTTAACTTTCCGTCTTGTTTATAAAAATTATCTAAGTCCACAAAATATTTAAATTGTGAATTGATTAATTCATCTTTTGTATATGAATATACATGCATATCATATTCACCCGCATCTAATGCTTCAGCTACATAGTACTTATTTCCATCGTAACCAATTAACATAGCTATATGTCCTTGTCTACCAATTAAGTCTCCAACTTTAACATTATTAAAAGCGTTTGGATCATTAAAATAAACTATGATACCAATATCAGTTATATCATTATAACCGTTTGGACCCGCTCCTACATCACCTGGATCATATCCTGCATTAACTAAAGCCCATGTAATAAATCCTGAACAATCTAAACCATTTGGATTTTGAGTTTTAGTAGTATCATTATACATAGAACATCCCCAAGGTTGAGGTCCTCTTAATGTAGCAACTAAATCATTAAATTTATTATCTGTTAAATATAATCCCTTATGATAATATCTTCCTTCACCATCTACATAGTCAAAGAATGAATTAGATCTATCTAATCTACCATTTTCAAAAAAATACTTTAACTTATAAGGAAACATTAATGTTAAGAATCTAGCTGCTTCAACTGCTCCAGCTCTTGTGTTATAACCTTTTTCATCAATATGATAAGTTAAATATTCATCTATAGTTTTAGCTTGTTCTTCTGTGTATGCATGACAACTAAGATATGGCTTAGAATTATTAATACTAGGTGTATTTAATAAATCAGATACATTTATTGTATAGATATATTTATTATCATTACTGATTATTTCTATACTAGTATTGCCAGACTTTAACCCTTTAATAGTATTATTATCAAAGGATAATATACTAGAATCATTTATACTATAATCTGAATAATCATGATCGATCTTATACTCTTCATCTTTAACTAAATATATATTCTTATTAACTATATTATAATTAATTACTTTTTCTTCTTGTTTTGGTTCTAGATTAGGTTCTTGAGAAGAATAAGTTGTTTTATTACTAATGATAATAAATATAACTGCAATGATAATCAAAACCGCAAAAGATTTGAGTATTCTTTTAACCTTCTTTTTTAACTTCCTTTTTCGCATACCATACACCTATTATAATTATATAATAAAAAAAACAATTAAGTTAATACTTAATTGTCTTCTATACATATTATTCAAATACTCTAGTATCTAGATTATCTACACCATCAATACCAACTTCAGTTAATTCGTCAGCATTTCCAGGAGCAAATGTACTTGATGACTTAGCACTTTCAATCATATTGATAATATCAACTATAGCAGTCTTAATATCAGTAGTTGAAGCTGTTAATACATAAGATTCTAATAAACCTGTACCTAAATCAGCATACACTAAATAATATTTATATCCAGATGGGATTTTTGTTGAAGATAATTCAACACTGTAATATGTTTTACCATTTTCATGATATCTTACAGCATCAGTTACTTCAAATCCTTGTGATTGAGCTTTAGCAATAATATCATCTAAACTAGAATCAACAGTTGCAGTAGTATAACCACTTATATAACTAAATACAATTTGAACTTTCTTAGTAGTATTAACTATAGATGTTACACCATTTTGTTGAACTAATTTATATCCACTTGCAAGTGGTAAATTATAACTTCCAACTTTGATAACTTCTCCTGTTACAGAAACTGGAGCAGGTGTATCAGCACTTCTAGTTGTTCTTGTAACTGTAGTTGTATTAGATCTAGTAGTGATTACTGCTGTTGAAGTAGTATTAGTAATAGTTCCAATAGTAGTCTTTTCTGCAGTTGTAGTAGTGGTTGTTGTTGTGTTGTCTCCACCACTTACACCAGCATTATTCTTAGCTTGAACAACGAATGCAATTACAACACCAACAATAGCAAGTACTAAAACAATTACTAAAATTACAAATACCTTATTTCCTCCATTTGAATTATTTGGTTGAATTGGAGCTAAAGGTGGTTGAGCAGTTCCTTGTGGAACTACCGGTTGTACTGGAACTGGTTGTTGAGGAGCAATAGGTGCCACTGGAGCAGATTCTACTGGTGCTACTGGAGCAACTGGTTCAGTTGGTTGAACTGGAGCAACTGGTGCTACTGGTTCAACTGGTTGTACAGAAACTTCAGGAGCAGCAGGTTGAACAGGTTGTTCAGGCATAACTGGAGCAACTGGAGTTACATTATTATTTTCTAAATTATTATTTTCCATATAAACATTCCTTTCTATTCTATATATATTCTATCACAAAATTCTACAATATTATTCACCTTTTGTGTAATATAATGTATAAATTGTAAATTTTCTACTATCATAGTCTAATCCTTTAGGTAGATATGAAGTATAACATGTGCAGTCTTTTTCTTCACCAGGTTTTACTTCATTTAAGTATCCTCTAGTAGCATATACTAATTCATTACCTTTGTAATATAAACATCCAGCATATCCATATATAGATTCAGTGGTATTATTTTTATAAGTACCAATTATATTTTCACCTTTTTCAGTAGTGTATTTAATGTCTCCATCTTTAACAGGTATATCATAATAATAATCACCAGGTAAATATGTTTTATATGTTATATCTACTGCGTCATAGTATTCATCTATTCTAACCATTATATCTGCCACAGATATAGTATTAGCCTTAACAAAGTAAGATGTATTTTGATTAGATTTAATTCTTACTCCAACTTTATAATAATTAATATAAACTCTATATTCAATATTAAAATCATTATTATTCTTCAATACTATATATGCATCTCTACCATCTTCAGATACGAAACCTTTAATAAATTCTACTTTCTTACTTCTTTCAACTCCATCTTCATCTTTAAAACTGACATTAGTTAAGTCTAATCTAGGTACTTCTTTTTTTTCTGTATCAAGTTTTTCAGTTGTACCTGATGTTGTAGTTGTTGTATCTTTATCATCCTTTGATATCATATTATTGGTTAAGAAGAAAACTATCAATGTACCACAAAGTATTAATGCTAAAACAATAACTATTATTATCTTAGATGTATTATTATTTCTATTTCCTGTATTTAAAGGTTTTCCACAAAAGTTACAAAATGTTGGAGTTCCTTCATTTGTATTTCCACAATTATTGCAAAACATATTACTCACCTACCTTTATAATATCTGATAGATAATAGTTATTATTGTAATCATATAAAAGGAATAATACATAATATTCTCCATCAGAATCTAAATTTGTATATTCTAATTTAGCTTTATTTAATTTAAGTTCTACACCATATCTAACTTTAGGATATGTCCAATCATCAAGAGGTATTACCTTTCCATTTTTATCTAATATTTTTGGGCTTGATTCCATGATATCTACTACATCGTAATCACTAGTATCATAGATAACACCTTGTACTCTATCATCTCTAGATATTAACTCCATGTTACCTAATTTAGGAGTACCATTATCATCATCGATAATAAGATTACTTGATACCATATAAGTTGGATCTAATATATCCTTATCTGTATCTAAAATTACGGCAGCAACTGTTTTCTTATTTACTCCATCACGAGTAATATCTACAAGTGCAATGTAACTCTTATCATCTGGTGTATCTTCATCATAAACTTTTATAAATCTATTATTCATGTGAGTAGAAACAAATCCATTTTCAATAGTTGAATTATTAGATTCATAGATAATCTTATAATAATCTTTTCGATCACCAGTTAATCTCTCAAATACTACATATCCACTTTTAACAATATTCTCTTGTTGTTCTTGTGTTAATTCTAGTTTTACTTCATTTTCAGTATTGGAGAAATTATTTGAAGCAAATGAGAAGCTAAATGCTGAAGTTTGCCCTTTGGCTGATGAGAATGATTTAATAAAGCTTGTATAGTTACTTGAAAAATCTAATTTATTATAAACATTAGTAAAATACTTTAAGTATTCTGAACCACCATTATATGGGAAGTAAACAGATATACCATGTGAACCACTTAAATTTGTATTATTTCTTATAACTGCTTCATCTATTGCTTTAATAAGTTCATCTGAATTACCAGTTGAATATTGTTTTGTTTGTAATATAAATTCTTTTAAATCAACCATATCATACATAGTAGAATCTGAGCCATATTGATATAATCTATTTCTTACTGTTGATATCTCTTTATAATATGTTTTAACATCTAAAGTTTTAATATAATCATCTAGTTTACTAACTACTGTTTTAATCTTTGATAAATCTACTATTGAATATGTAACAGGTTGTGATTCAAATAAATCTATTTCAGACATTTGTTTATTGTATCCATCTATAAATGCATTACCTATATCAATAGGATCAGATATATCATTAACACTATCTACAAAGTATCCTAATACATTAGATGAACTTGAACCTAGAGTTAATTCTTCTGAATAAACAATATAATTAGCATAGTCATCAAACACACTAGCTACTTCAAGTGTACCATTTAAACATGTTCTAAAAATAATAGCATCTATTTTATTCTTACTATTAAATGGACTGTTTTTCATGGCTTTATCAAAATCTTCAAGAGATAAATGATCCTTAGTAAAATCATCATAGATAGCACCATCTATAGCTCCACCATGATCATAGAATATTAAGTAATACTTACCTGTTTTATAATTATCATAAGTATATTGAATAAAATCTGATAAAGTAGATGCATCTCCCATATTCTTCTTAGGATATGTTTCTATCTTGGTAAAACCATCTGTAGTTAATTTATAAATAGCATTTTCTGTATTACTTACATAGTTATGCCATTTAGAAGTTCCACCTGTATATAATAAGACATTAGTATTCTCTAAATCTACATTGGCTCTTTCCATAGCTTCTATTTCAGCAGTAGCAATCTTACTATTACTTTCTAGATTAGATCCAACCATATAAATCATGATTGTCTTTTTATTATCTTTTGCTCTAGTTACAAGTGTCTTACCCTTATTACCAAATAACATTACACATAATAAACCTAATAATACAAATAATAAAACAACAATTATTACCTTTTGATTAGTATTTAATCCTGTTGATTGTTGATAAGTTACTGGTTGTAATTGATTATTAGGATTAACTGGTTGTGGGTAAACTGGTTGTTGTTGATATACTTGTTGTGCTTGTTGGTAAGCTGCTTGTTGTAGAACTTGGTTTTCATTTAAGTTAGCACCACATGTCCCACAGAATAATGCATTGTTAGGATTATCATTTCCACACTTAAAACATCTCATATAAATCACCCCTTTATTATCTATTTAATTATAACATTTATACATAATAAAAAGAAGAAGTTATTAAACTTCCTCTTATGAATTTGAAGATTCATTCGTGTACAATTTATTATATACCTTTGACTCTTTTAATAATTCTTTATGAGTACCTGATGCAGCTAACATACCCTTATCAATAACATTAATAACATCTGCATCAACAATAGTAGATAAACGATGCGCAACTATGATAATAGTGTGATCCTTAACTAATGAATCAATAGTCTTCTTAATGTATTCTTGTGATTCGTTATCTAAAGCTGATGTAGCTTCATCAAATAATATAATCTTAGTGTTTAATAATAAAGTACGAGCAATAGCAATTCTTTGTTTTTGTCCACCTGATAAGTTAACTCCACCCTCACCAATGATTGTGTTGTAACCATCTGGTAAAGACATAATATAATCATCAATATAAGCTTGCTTACATACTTTTCTTATTTCCTTTAATGTAACATTCTCTTTAACATATTTAAAGTTATCTAAAATAGACACATTAAATAAGAATGGAGATTGTCTAATAATTGAAATATTATTTCTTAATGACTTTTCAGTTAAATCTTTGATATTATGACCATCTACCAATATTTCACCAGTAGATGAATCAAAGTATCTTAATAATAGATTAAATATTGTTGATTTACCATTTCCTGATCTACCAACAACAGCTGTCTTTTTATTTGGTTCTATAACTAAATCTAAGCCCTTTAGGGTATAATCTTCGTCTTCCCTATATCTAAATTTAACATTCTTAAACTCTATAATTCCTTTAGGCTTCACAATTTCTACATCACCAAATTTTTCATCATCATATAATCTATTGTTAACTAATTCATCAATACGTTTTAAAGATACGGAAATCTTATTAAAGTTAACACCAAAGTCTGATAATGATTCTACTACATCATCTATACGCCATAGGTATGAGTCTAACATAGTAAATACAGCATAAATAATTTTACCTTTTATAAAGAATTTACCAGCAGTAAATAATATTAATACGTTTAATAGAAAATAAGCTAAGTTATTTAATGAATAATAAATAACTTCATAATTCTTAATTTTCTTCTCATGATCAAATAAATTTGTTAATACATTATTAATGTCTTTTTCAATAATATTTTTAATACCTAATGCTTTAATTTCTCTTATACCCGTAATATTTTCAGTAGCCTTTTTAACGTATGTATCTGATTCCTCTTTAATATGTTCTTGAGTCTTCTTGATCTTAGGGAAAAAGTATGACGAGATGAATCCCATCACCACAGCAAATAAAAGAATTTCAGATCCTAAAACCCAGGAAATCTTAAATGAAATAATTAATACAAAAACGACAACTATAGACTTACAGACTAATTTAATTAATTGGCTTAACAAAGACATAACTCTATCTGTATCATTGTGTAAACGATTAATGTATTCACCAACACCAATGTCTTCAAAGGCAATGGCTGGTAACTTGTCAATTTTGTTATATAAATCTAAAGATACATTCTTCGTGAATTTAATCTCTAGATAATTGTATAATTTATCTCTACAGATTTGTAAAAGCGAGTAACACATAATATATATGCCAACCCAGATAAGTATATACACGCCAAAACCAAATAGGTCTTTGGCGATCAATTTTTCTAAGGCTCTACCCCAAAAGAAAGCCGCAGATAAGATTGGTAAATGAGTTGACAAAACTAATATGATGTATAGTGCTATTTTAAATTTATCATTTTTCAAATATTTAAATAATAGTTTAAAATTATTTAACTTTTTCATATTACCACCTTCTCTTTCACACACAATAAAAAGAGTCGGCAAATGACTCTTTTTACTTTAATAATTATATTTTTTATAAATAACTAAAAGTTAAAATGAAGTGAGAATATTCCCACAAGTCACTTGTACACATCTAATAAAAATAAATTGTTTTGAATTTGCATAAATTGATCTTTTCATATTCTCACTCCTTCCTCTTCAAATTCAACAACATATTATCATGTAATTTTTATCTTGTCAAATAAAAATGGTTGACTAGTATTTATACATAAAAAATAGCCCACATAAGTGAACTATTTATTTGCTCCATGTCTAATCTTTGGCGAATCTTCAGTTAATCTCTCAAAAGTATAACCATTTTCTAAGCCATATTTAATTATTCTTTCAACAGCATCTACTGAATACTTTTTAATATCGTGTTGAAGAACTACACTTGTACCAGATTTTAAAGTATTAATAGTATTGTTATATACACCATCTGCAGTTGTTGTTCCTCCTGCATCACCACTTGATACATTCCAATCAAAGTAGTAGAAGCCTCGATTAACTACTTCTTTTGCTAAGGCTTTCATAGATATTTTACTAACAGTATTAGATGTTCCACCTGGGAATCTAATTATATTTGATTCATATCCAGTTATTCTTTTAACTCTATCTCTTATTTTATAAAGATCTTCGAAATATGCTGTTTGACTAGCATATACTTGTTTATAATCATGTGAATATGTATGTAGTCCTACAGTGTGTCCTTCATCATATTCTCTTTTAATAACAGAATCTTCACCTTTACCAGTTACAAAGAATGTAGCTTTAACATTATATTTCTTTAGTACATCAAGTAATTGTTCTGTATATGCTCCAGGTCCATCGTCAAATGTAAGATATATTACTTTTTCACCTGCTTGTTTTTCTCTAACAGTTACAGTTCTTTTAGCTGATGCTGAATTGCCTGATGAATCTTTAGTTGTGTAAGTTATTTCATATGTGCCTATTTTAGAAGTATCAACACTTCCACTTGTTTCTACCTTAAGATTATCATCACAATTATCTGTAACTATAGCTCCTTGTTCTGTATATTTAGATCCAGGAGTTAAACTCATACTCTTAGATCCAGATATTTTAATTGTTGGTTTAGTTTTATCTCCTACTTCAGCAGGTATAGATGAACTAGAAGTATTACCTTTTGAATCTTTAGCTTTAATTATTAAAGTAGTTCCATTTATCTCGGATTCATATTCTTTTATAACACCATCTACATTATCAACAATAGAAATAGCATCTTTATCTATCACTTTACCGTTTGGACAAACTTTAACTAATGCATCACTTGCATTTATTATTCTAGGTCCACTTATATCATCAACTTCTACAACTTGATTTAGTACCAATTCTTGATCTTTATAAGTATATTTATATGATATGTTATATTCACCCATTTCATCAGTATTAACATTACCATCTACGATAGGTTCAATATCATCACATTTTGATTTATTCTTATAACAAACCTTAATATT
>JAIKYM010000107.1 GCA_024683115.1 Bacilli bacterium | reverse complement strand
GAAATAAAGAATTCTACTGAAAAGTAGAGTTCTTTTTATTTTAAAGTATGTTATAATTTATAATAGGTGATACTATGAAGGGGTATAAATTTAATACTAGTACAATTATATCTTTTGTTATTTTAATTATTGGTATTATTGTTATGTTTATTTTATTAAACTTTGTAGCTAAGGAGAAAAGAGCAAAGTCTGTAGATTTAACTCCAACTTCAACTACCGTAAATGAAAATACAACAACTACATTAGAAGTTAAAACTAATGAATCTGATAATCATAATATAAATTCTAGTGATGAACAAAAAGCAACAAACTTTAATACTTCATTAGCAAGTATAGTAAATAGTCGTAGATTAAGTGGTAAGTATGATTTTAATACAACTTATAACGGAGCTAAGTTTAATTTTAAGTGTACTGCTTTATCAGATAATAATAAATGTAATGCTGGATCAGCAACTATAGATATAGATGGTGTAATATTACCTTTATATACTTTTGAAAAAGAAGATGATGACTATACTATTCATTTATTAGATTATTATATTATCAATAGTGATAAGTATATTATTCTAACTTATAACTATGCTGGTAAATATCCTGGTGAATTAAAAATATATGATAAAACAGGTACAATGGTTGCCAATATTAAGAATGTAATAACTGGTTATATAGAAAATGATGAAGTAGATCCTCAATATTATCCAGTATATACACCTGAAGATAATACAATTGCATATTATATGTGCCGTAATAATCAAGTAAAAGTAAACAAAGTTAATATAGATAATGTAGGCTCTATATTGCTTGAAGAAAACGTTGATGGCGTAAGATGTTATTAAGAGTATATAATACTCTTTTTTCGTTTATTTTTGCTTCTTGTTTATGGTATAATTATAAATGTACAAGAAGAAAGTAGATGAGTGGAAAAATGGGAAGAGTTATATCATTAGTTAATCAAAAAGGCGGAGTAGGAAAAACAACAGTTTCCATTAATTTATCAGCTGCTTTAGGTAAACTAGGTAAGAGAACTTTATTAGTTGATTTAGACCCACAAGGTAATACATCAACTGGTTTAGGAATTAACAAAAGTGATATAAATGGTAAATCATCATATGAATGCTTAATAGGAGCAGTAGATCCTAGAGATGCAATTATTAAAACTAGATTCACTAATTTATTTATTATGCCAGCTACAATTAACTTAGCAGGTGTTGATTATGAATTTAGAGATAAAAATGATGCCAATTTTAAGACTAGTGAACAACTAAAGAAGGTTATTGATCAAGTTAAAAAAGGATATGACTATATTATTATAGACTGTCCTCCACAATTGGGAACATTAACTATAAATGCACTTGTTGCATCTGATTCATTAATAATACCAGTACAATGTGAATTCTTTGCACTAGAAGGTATAACTCAATTACTAAACACAATTATAAATACACAAAAGAAATTAAATCCAAGATTACAAGTAGAAGGCGTTCTATTAACTATGTTAGATTCTCGTACTAATTTAGGTATGGAAGTAGTTGAAGAAGTAAGATCATTCTTTGGTGATAAGACATTCGATACTATTATTCCAAGATTAATAAGATTAGTAGAAGCACCTTCACATGGAGAACCTATAAATGTATACGATCCTGAGAATCGTGCTACAATAGCATTCCATAACTTAGCTAAGGAGGTTATCAAGAGAGATGAAAGAAAATAAAAGAGCATTAGGAAAAGGATTAGAAGAATTATTCTCATCTGAATCAGTTGATATTACTTCATTTGAACAAAATATAATTGACTCTACTCCTAAAAATGAAATAATGGAAATTCCAATAAGTGAAATTAGAAGCAATCCATACCAACCAAGAATTCACTTTGATGATGATGCTTTACAAGAGTTAGCTGACTCAATTAAGGAAATTGGTGTATTAGAACCAATCATTGTTAAAAAGAGCATTAAAGGTTATGAATTAGTTGCTGGTGAAAGAAGAACTAAAGCTTCAGTTTTAGCTGGTAGACAAACAATTCCTGCAATTATTAAAGATTTCACTGATCAAGAGATGATGGAAATAGCTATTCTTGAAAATATTCAAAGAGAAGATTTATCTCCAATTGAAGAAGCACAAGCTTATAAAAACTATATGGAGAGAATGGATATTACTCAAGAGGAATTAGCTAATAGATTTAAGACATCAAGAAGTTATATTACTAACTTACTAGGTTTATTAAAACTTCCTGCTGAAATACAAAAGGAAGTAACAAATAAAAATATTTCTATGTCTC
>JAIKYM010000096.1 GCA_024683115.1 Bacilli bacterium | reverse complement strand
ATTAATGTATCTATAATAAAAGCTGATACTCTTCTATATTTAAACATATTATCACCTTATCTAATTATAATAAAAAAAATAGAAGTTATACAACTCCTAAATTTTCCCATTTATTCTTTTACCCTAATTATTCATACAATTAAATATATCAATTGTTAATATAACTGTACAAAGATTTAAAAGAATAGTGTATTGTGCATTAAAATGCATTCTTTTGAAATTTATATGGTTTGTTTTGTAGTTAAGAAATTATTATTGGTCTTTTATAGACTATAAGTAAGCTACATCAACAATTGATACCAGAAAAATCCCTTTTTATTCTTCCCCTTTATATCAACTTGAACTAACATTTTCCTTCAAGTTGTTTCT
Source organism: Bacilli bacterium (assembly GCA_024683115.1). Lineage (GTDB taxonomy): Bacteria > Bacillota_I > Bacilli_A > RF39 > UBA660 > UBA6985. Next base: position 3,688 of record JAIKYM010000096.1, on the reverse strand, counting down.
TATTATATTTGCATAGTACTTTCTTGTAAAATACCAATTTTAAATAGATAAACAAACAAAAATGAAATGGTATAACAATTTGTTATACCATCCATAATTATTTATTATCCCTAAGATAATTCTCAATAAATTTCTTTGGTGCTGCCATTAAGTATTTGTCAATATATACCAAATTAATAGTTACTGAAGGTAATGTTTCTTCTATAGGTAATACTTTAACAACACCTGCATCTATATCCTTCTTAATAACATCTTCTAGAATGTATCCAACACCTACTCCTTGAAGAATAGATGATGCAATCATCTCTGATGTTTCAATTGATAATACATTATTAAACTTAACACCGTTTTCAATAGCTAACTCATTTAATCTCTTTCTATGAGATGAATGAGGAACTGGTAGTATTAATGGATAATCAACTAAATCCTTAATACTATTAGCTTCATATTTACTATCTGTTCTACATGCAAATACATGTTTTGAACGAGTTATTTCTTCTACAGTTAATTCTTTTTCAGATTCTGTAATAGGTGATGTATCAATAATAAAATCTAGTTCATGTTTATCTAGTAATTCAACTAGTTCTTTTGTTGATCTTGAAATAACTGATACTTCAATGTTTGGATATTCCTTATGGAAATCTGCTACTTTCTTAAATAAGAAGAAACCAGCTATATGAGAAGGACAACCAATCGCTAACTTACCTTTAACTAAATTAGATGTTTCCATCATTTCTCTTTCTCCAACTTTTAATGAATTACATGCTTCTTCAACATATCCTAATAATTCTTTACCCTTTTCAGTTAATACCATACCATTTAAAGTTCTATAGAATAAAGTAACATTTAAGTCTTCTTCTAGTTTCTTGATAGATCTTGAAATGGCAGGTTGAGATATCATTAAGTTTTTAGATGCCAATGACACTGATCCATAGTAAGCTACATCATAGAATATTTTATATAAGTTTAAATTTAAATTACTATTGTACACGATTAGCACCCCCTCTTAAAGATTTAATAACCATCTCAGAACCCTTATATGATTGTTTTAAGATTCCACATGGACTAACAATATAATCATTATCCATATCCTCTATATCTCTAACATCTACATTAACAAATGATTCTACACTTTCAAAGTATTCTTTGATTCTTGCAAATATATTATCATCTATCCAATATAAGTCTTTATTCTCTTTTGCATATCCTCTTAAAGGATAGAATCTTATTATCTTCCAATTACTTATTCCATACATAGATAACTCAGAATTAATCTTTTTGAACATTACATCTACTTCTTTTAAATCATTTAATAAAGTTGATGTAACTACTGTATTAATATCAATCATTAGTCTATCTGGCCCATAGTACTTTCTAATTTCAGGTATTAATTCTTTAACATGTTCATATGAGTCAGCACCCCTACCAATATGATCATTTATATATGCTTTGGTACTATCACATGAAAATGATATTTTATCAATATATCTTAAACAATCACGAACATTATCAGCATTCAATAAAGAACCATTTGAAACTATATAACATTTAAATCCCATATCATGTGCTTCTTTAATAAGTTCTAGTATCTTAGGATATAGATAAGGCTCACCACCAGAAAAAGTAATACGTTCCACACCCATTTCCTTTAAATTATTTAAAACAACCAGATTATTTTCAAAGTTTTGTGCTTCTTCATTAAGTTCTCTAAAACAATATTGGCAATTTAAATTACATTCAGATGTAAGATTCCAACATACAGACTTAATCATAAAAAACCTCCTTACAGACAGAATACCCCTATTCTTCCTTGTTGGCTGTATATAATATAACAATTTGTTATAAAATGCAAATAATTATTAACTATAAGTTATAGGTATATAAATAAGTTAAAATACTAAAAATGAACAAATATCCACTTTTTTGCAATAAATGTTTGCATATTTATCGTTTTTTTGATAAAATCTTATATGTATTTGAAGGAAGGAGAGAACTTCATGGCTAATATTAAAAGCGCTAAGAAATCAATAATTCAAGATGCTAGAAGAACAGAAGCTAATACATCAGTAAGATCTAAGATTAAAAACGATATGAAGAAAATTGAGGCTGCTGTTAATGCAAAAGATACAGATAAAGCTAATACTGAATTAAAGACTTTTATATCAGACATTGATTCAGCTTGTTCAAAAGGAATCGTTAAGAAAAATACTTGTGCTAGAGAAAAGTCAAGATTGAATAAAAAAGTTAAAGAAATGAGTAAGTAATCATTTCTTTTTTTATTGTTTATGATAGAATTAATATATGGTGATTTCAATGAAAAAAATAATAACAATAATAATATGTCTAGCACTAATAGGTGGAACAATATTCTATATGGATAAGATTGCCAATAGATTAGCATATTATTTTAGAAATACTCCAAATATATCTAAAAAAGAAAAAAATCAATACGCTAAAGGTAATAATTATAAATATGTACAAATAACAGAAGACTTTATACCATATAACTATCAGGAGTTATTAAATGTATTTTATACAATACTAGATTCAGGATATGATAACTTCACTTTCTATTGTCCAAGTGAATATACAGATTGTATTAAAGATGTAGAATCAATTAGTTCAGTAGATAATGTAATAACTTTAACTAACCTAGGAAACTTTGTATCTCCATATAATAACTTCTCTTCTCTAAAAGTTAAATATGACACAGCAGGAGAAGTAAATGTAGATATAACTAAGTTATATAGTAAAGAAGATATTGTTAAAGTATCTAATAAAGTAGATTCAATATGGAAAGAAATAATAACTGAAGGAATGTCTAATCTAGATATAATATATGCATTCCACGACTATATAATAAATAATACTGTATATGATCAAGAATTTGATGAACATAGTGATAATAATAAACATGATTCATCTAGAGCTGTTGGATTATTATATGAAGGAACAGCAATATGTTCAGGATATACTGATACTATGGCTATACTATTAGATAAATTAGGAATAGATAATTTCAAAGTTGCATCTAATAACCATGTGTGGAATGTATTCTATTATGATAATCAATGGTGGCATTTAGACTTAACTTGGGATGATCCTGTAACTAAAAGTGGTCAAAATAGACTTGAGCATACATTCTTTAAAATAGACACTAAAACATTAGAAGATTTTGAAATTGAAAATCATAACTTCGATAAATCTGTTTATATAGAATTAAAATAGGAACTATAAAGTTCCTATTTTTTATTGATATAATTTTTGAATTATTTCAGATAATGAAGTTTTTCTTTCTTTTGAGTAATGGTTATTAACAGCCATCATAAAAGCACCAGGATCACCAAATAATACCAAAGTCTTCTTAGCTCTAGATACTCCTGTATATAATAATTTATTATAAAGCATTCTTACATATTCTTTAGACATAGGTAATATAACATGATCAAACTCACTACCCTGTGATTTATGAATGCTCATAGCATATGCATGTTTTATTGTATTTAAGTCTTCTCTCTTTAAAGTAACATATTTACCATAGAAATCTATTAACATAAATTCCTTAGAGTTAGTTGTATTTATCTTTCTAATATAACCAATATCACCATGAAATACATCATATTCAGTATTATTAACAAGATTGATTACTTTATCATTCTCACGATATATAGTATCACCTATTAATACT
>JAIKYM010000089.1 GCA_024683115.1 Bacilli bacterium | reverse complement strand
TAATCTATAATTAGTTAAATAATAATTTCTTTTAGCATTTTTATGATTACCATCTTTATCATGAAAACCATAATCCATTTTAATAGCAGTATTCAATATTTCTTTTAATTTATCATCCATTTGAATCACCAGATAAATTATACCACAATAAGAAAAGAAAGCATAATTACATGCTTTCTTTATTCTTACGTTTAGTCACTAAAATTATTACACACATAATAGCAGCTATTACTAATGCAATTACATAGTATTTGTTGTTATTATTCTTTCCAGTCTTAGGATTATCAACTACTACTTCTATTTCTTCACCCTTAGTTTGTCCATAGTATACTTGGAATACTGTACCATCTGGAACTTCAAGAGGAACTGTATTAGTTTCTTCTCCATTAATAACTAGCTTAGTTACATAATAATCTTTAAATTGATCTTTAATACCATCAAAGTACTCATGATCAACTTCAATCTTATTGTCTGCTAAATACTGAACTTCTATTTCTTTATCAAATGAATTAAATTCATCTAATACATCATTTTTATAAATTTCAACAGTATATTTTAGCTTTTTCTTTTGATTTTGATCAACTTTAGTAAATAAATTTAATATTCCATAATTGTGTGAAGTTAATCCAACAACTACACTTTCATTAGTCCATTGAGATAAATCGCTTGTCGCTCTCATATTTGGTTTAGTAGCAAGAGCAACTGTGTCAGGAACTTTATTAACTTGTAATTGATTATTTACATAACTATATGTTGGTGTAAATAAATGATTTAATGCATAACCTATACTAGATAGTAAATCTCCTTGAGAAGATGATTTAACAGATCCAGATTTAACAGTTGCATTATTACCTGATACACCAACATTACCATAAATAATTGGTGAATTAGGATTTGGATTATTTTGAGCACCAATAGTTAAGGTTCCATTGTTTTGAATAACAGTTCCACCTTCATTTAATACAGCAGATGTTGTATTTAAATCAATTTGATCAAATGATCCATCAATAATAGTTAATGTTCCATTATTAATGAATCCATATTCTGTATTACTGAAAGATATTGAATGACCATTTAAAGCAATAGTTAAATTAATATCAGCAGGAATTGTTATAGATTCTTCTATTAATACATCATTACCTAATGTAATAGTACCAACTTTATTATCTAATAATCCAATTGAAGTGATTGGAATCTTAATATCTTGGTAATAACCTCCATTGTACTCATATGTATTTTCAACTGTAGAGTCAATTTCTAGAGTTGTTTTCTTATTATATGTATAAATCATATAGTCTTGAGGTGGAGTACCTAACTTACCACCCATAGGAGTACTAGCCGATTCAAATGTACCATCTGAATATTTATAAACAGCAGATGAATAAATACCATAGTATCCACCATAAACAGCAGGTTTATTCTTTAATACTATTCCATCATCAACACCATATTCAAATGTTGAATATCCATTATAGATACCATATGCTTTAGAACCATCAACATGTACTGTTCCTCCACGCATTATAACTGGATAACTAGAAGCGTTATAAATACCTCTAATATCATTAGAAGAAGACTTAGTAGATTCAATATTTATATCATTGATATCAACATAACATGTATTAATGTTTAATCCAGTAAATGTTCCATCTACGGTATTAAGAATATTACCACCATTAAACTTAGCAGTACAATAACTTGAAAGTGCAATAGGATATCTAACGTTTTCAATTGTGAAATCATTTAATGTAAACGTTCCTGAGTTAATTGAAATACCATACGAATTTGTAGCTGACGTACCATGTTCAATCTTACCACCATTTAAAACAACGTTACTATTAAATGTAGATATAGTTTTTGATGAATTGTTAGTGTTCGCTGAAACAGCTGGGTCATGTATAATACCGCCATTAATTATAAAGTCGGGTACATGGAATAATGATTTACCATTAACTAGAATATCATTATACATAAAATAACCAGAACTTGTGAAATAATACTTTCTACCACCAGTTAAAGTAGTTTCATATACTTCAGGTCTTGTAATCTCAGATTTTGTAAATACAGGAGTATCTGATGAAGTATAAGCTCTATTTTCATTTAAAATATATAAACTTGTACTTGGATATGTAGAATTTACATTATAAACTTGATAGTTAACCTTTACATTAACATTAGTATTACCATACTCTGTTAAATCTACTTCAAGTATTGAACCTATACCTCCAAATGCATAAGAACCAACATTATAACCAGGTTCATAATAAGTATTATTATAATATCTTCCCATTGGTCTAGCTGAAGAAATGAAAGGAAGAACTCTACTACTTGATACATAGAAATCTCCACCATTTATAGTTACATTTCCACCAAGATTATATAACATTAATCCATTCACAATACTATCACTTGTACTTGTTGTAGAATAATTAGCAGTATAAGATCCACTATCGATTATTAAATTTGCATCAATATTATTATAGAATACATTAGCAGTTTTAATTTTACCAACATCTATATTTAATGTTGAAGTTGTTAGATTGCCATAGTTATCTAATACTCTAGTTTGAGTACTTAAATTTTCAGCTTTAAGTAAACCATTTTTAACTTTTAATGTACCATTATTAACTATTCCATGTTCTGCAGAAACAACAAATGTATTTGATTTTAAATCTAGGATAATATTTTTATTGCTTGGAATAGTAGATACATAAGTTAGATAATTATATGAATATAATGACTCTAATAAACACTCATTATTGTCACAAGCATCAACTGCAGCTTGAATAGTTAGATAATTTTGACCAGTTTGAGTATTCTTAATTGTACCTTCATTTGTAAGTTTTAATACAGGTATATAATCTATTTCATCTCTTATAGCAACATAATTTGTTGGTACATTATTAACTCCACCAAAATCAGGAGTTGGAGCTTTAACTATACCATCATATAGGTTAAATATACCACCAGTATTATTTACACCAATACTACCTGCTTCAATAGCAATCGTAGATGTATCTACAGTATTATCATTTTTACCAACGTTCAATGTACCTTTAGATAAAGTAATACCAATTCCACGTCCACCTGTAGCAAGAATAGATGCTCCTTCTACATTTGCAACTGTATTATCACCACTTATCATAATACCAATGGCATCATAATTATTTCCTGTAGCTTCAACATCTATAGTAGGATTAATAATATCAACTTGTCCACAATCATTTGAAGCAAATATTGCATATCCGCCACCTTTAAATTTAATATTTGGACTAGTAATTGTCGCAGTAGTTACACCATGTAGATAAATAGGTCTATTACTAATATAATTACTTGTACTTACACCATCGTTATATGATATGAATGTAAAGTCTTTAATATCAGTAGTACCATATGTTGCATAAATACCATATTCTGAATATTTAACTAAAGCTTTATCAACCTTTAATTTAGTTGTCGATGTATCGACTGCGTGCAAAGGTTTTATAAATGTTGCATCTTTAATATACACATCAGAATTATATACAGCTTCAATTGCTTTTTCATATGAAGCTCTTTTACCATTAAATGTTCCGTTATTAACAGTTAACTTACTATTAGCTATTCTAATACCAATAGCGTAATCACTATCTGTATTCATAGTCATATTATTAATAACTGTATTTGATTGAGTTATTTGACTTTCACCAGCAATTACTAAATCATAGAAGTAAATATATCCAGGTCCAAAGAATTGAATTCTATATTTATATCCACCTTCTAAATCTTTATTTGCTGTTATCTTATTAGAGAAACCATAAGTAGATCCTATAAGTGTAGTAGTACCATCATCATTTTCACGGAAAATTGAATATGTGTTTGAAGTATTTGAGTTACATCCAACCGTAAACTTAACATTTACAGTTCCTACATAAGAAGTTAAATCAAGAGGTACATAGATTTTTCCTTTATCTGAACCAGATAAAGTTTCAAATCCTATATATTCATCATAACTTATAGACATTACATCAGGAGTTAAATTAACAACTTCTGGGAAATCTGGAATTCCATGAATTGCAGATGAATCTTTTACGTTAAATGTTCCATCGTTAACTTCTACATATCCACCTCTATTTTGGATAATTCTACCCTTAGCTCTAGGTGAAGAACCTTTAACAGTTGTTGCATTAAATGTTCCAGCATTAATATATGTCTTACCTGTTTTATAGGTAATAATACATTTAGCATCATAACTTTCACCAACAGTCATTATAGTACCTGTATTGATTTCTAATATATTATAGTTATCAATTTGAGCTGAACCATTGGAAACTGCTGCAGATACCATAGTACCGCCTGAAACTTTAAATATACCAAAGTTTTTAAAGTTCTTATCTTGAGCTACATTAATAGTATGTCCAGCAATATTAAAATTGATAATCTTATCATCAGGAATGACAGCTTCTCTAACTGTAGAAATATCATGAATTACTTCTAAATAACAATCAGTATTATTTGGACATTCATTAAATGCTTGTTGTAATTTTGAATACTCTACTCCAGTGTTAGTATTTTTTACAATTGGAACACTTACTAGCGTTGCATGTTCAGTATTACTAACCATATCGATATTGATTTGATATCCTTCAGGCATATCGTTAACTCCGCCAACAAATGAAGTTCTACCAATTACTTCACCATCATAATAATTTAATGTTCCGTTTGTACGATAAATACCATTTGTTATACCAGATATCTTTGGCATTGTTGTACTTACATAGCCATTTTCATCACCATCTTCGTTAGAGATAGTAACATTTGCATCACCAATCATATAAATACCATATGATTCAGATCCGATTCTATTTTCTCCACCTGTTAATGTAGAATTATTAATCACTACATTTGGAGATCCAGAAATATATAAAGGAGTATTTGGAGCCCAATAAGAAGTAGATGTTAAAGTAGAATCTTTAATATAAATACTTTCAGCACCATTATCATAAATAATTGATATAAATGTTCCGTCTGAAGGTCTACTCATTGAATTATAATGTGTAGCTGTAGTATTTCTCATATCAAGAGTTGCACCACTAGATAGCTTTATTACATTCGTAATGTTATAAGCTGTGGAATATGAATATGTGAAAGTAGCATTTTTAACATATAAATGAGATTGTGTTGCATTAATTGCGTTTGATTGACCACTAAATTTTGATCCATCAATATCTACCACAGAATCTTTATCAGCTGTAATCGGAGCCTTAGTATAAGTAACATCCTTAGATACTAAAGTTGATCCAGGATTAACAGATACACTTCCATTAACTGCAGCTTTATTAATTATTGCATTTGAGTTATTTAATACAATTATTCCATTGATTGTACCATCATTAACTGTAACAAGTCCTTGTTTAAATAATTGATCAGTATTTGTACCATCAGATATTTCTACACTATAAATAATAATATTATATGACCAAACTTTTAAATAATATTTACTACCACCTTGAATAGTTTTAGTGAATAAACCATCTTTAACAATAGCTTTTTTGTTATAATCCCAAGATGGTGTTGATGATGTATTTTTATCAACAGCAAGTCTTGTATCATACGAATCATTTCCAGCAGTATACTTAACCTTAACTGTAACATCACCAGAATATTCTGTGACATCAATTGGAATATAGAAATATGATTGTTTATTTTGAGTATTATAAATTGTTCCTTTTGATATAGTAGGTTTTACACAAGATGAAGATACAGTACATACCATTGTATAAGTCGGATTAGATGCTGTAGAAGTAAATGCTCCTATATAAGATGAACCATTTAATGTTCCACCATTTATAGTTACATTACCAAAACTATTTCTAATAACATTATTAGTAAATGTACCATTATTGATAATCAAATTACCAGTTGCTCTATTTCTAAAAATTCTATCATAATTATTATTTCTAACTGAGTAAGTAGTATTTTCACCATCTATTGTAATAGTTCCCCTATTATCAAAATATGGAGTTTCAACCGTAACATCAGACATAGTACCTTGAACATTATTTATATTAATCGTTCCATAGTTCATTACACCTTGAGCTTGAGTTACTTCCATTGTCCATCCAACATTTTCAAGTGTTAAATTACTATTATTAGTAATTGATTTTGAACTTACACTACCATGAGTATCAGCACTATCAGTAAACTTAACTGTACCATTATTAACTAACTCATAATTAATATACACATTTTTACCATGTACATCTATTATTACATTTTTATTTTCATCAAATGTATATGCTTCACTATTATATTCATAGTTATCATCATTTAAGAATCTTAATGTTTCACCAGATCCTACTTCACCTAATGCAGAAATTAAAGTTGCATATGTTTTGTTTTTTTCTACATTTAAGATATTTGGGAATTCAAGAACTTTTAATTTAACAGTATCAATTCCATCAACTGTATTTCTATCAATAACATATCCATCTTCAATAGTATTTATTTCTTCCGCTATAGCACTACCTGTACTCTTTATAATACCATCGTAGAATTTAACTTGAGTTCTTGTTGAGAAAATACCATTAGTTCCACCATATAAATCAACAGTATTTTCATGATATTCTCCATCTGGATTACCTAGAATAATTGTGTTCTCTGCTGCATTATAAATAGCGTATGTAGTTTCTTTATTTGATACTCTATGAGTATTGTTAACTTTAAAATTATCTAATGTAATTGTACCAGCACCTGTATTATATAAGCCTACAATTTTCCAAACATTAGAAGATGATGTTTGTGTAGTACCAGCTATTTCAATATCCATATTATTAATAGTTAAATCTAAATTACCATTCTTTTGAATCGCAAAATAATCGTATTGTCCATTATCTCTTGTATAAGATAACGAAGCTTTATTAATAGTTACATTACCAGTAGCTGTTGCAGCAATATCAATATTTTTAGTAAATGTAACGTTATTAACAGTTAAATCATATGGCGAATCATGTTTAAGATAATCAATTGTTGCATCCTTTATAGTCATGTGACCATAGTTATAAACATTAGTAATTGTTCCGCCATTAATCGTGATATCAATCTCATCTGCTACTAATGTATTAGTAGAAGTAACTGTACCCAAAGTACCATCATTAATAATAGCTGAACCATTCCAAATTTGAACACCACCAAATGTTCCACCATTTACAACAATCTTTCCACCTTTTTGTGCATATAAAGCACGTGAATTAGGTTCAAGATTATTAACTGTTGCAGTACCATATTGAATATATACACATCCAGCCGCACCAGTTACTAAACCACCATTTAAAGTAACGGCATCATCATTTGCAGAGTTATTATAAATAACATAAGAAGCACCAGATAATGTACCTCCATTTACAACAGTAACTGGATTAGCTGTCTTTACTCTTTCAAATCGTGCATTGCTTATTCCATAGTATTCATTAGTACCAGCAGTATTAACATTTCTTCTATCATACCCTAAATATAGATAATATGTTTTACCACCTTGAAAAGACTTAGTAACAGTTGTTTTTTCTACTGTTCCAGTTACTTTACCGAAAGCTCCAGTTTGTGATCTGTTTGGAGCACTATTTGTAGTCTTCAAAACAGTATATCCACCATATATTGAACTTCCTGAAGGAACATTTCTACCTTCAACATCATAACTAATTCTATAATATTCATACTCAGGCTTATCTGATAAATCAAATACTACATAATCTTCATAACCAGCATATCTATTATATGATTGAGGTTGATATACACCATTATCATCTTTAACAAAATAACCATAGTATAAATCATCCATAAAATCATTGTCTAATACTTCATCAACTTCAGTAGAAGCAGCAGTTATACTATAAATTGAATTACCACCATAAGCAGGAGGTGAATTATATGGATAATCACTTGAGTAATATGAGCCACCCATCTTACCACCATTAACAGTGACTTTTCCACCTTCATTGTAAACATTACAACCACTCTTTGTTTGATAGTATTCTCCACCTTCAATAACTAATTCTGCTCCAACCTCTTGATAAATTGGGAAATAGTTCTTAGTTGAATTACTAATTTTAACACCATTTATACTTAAATAAGCTCCTGCTTTATTAATAATATCATGAGCTGAACTTGTAATTAATGAACCTTCAGCAGCACTAGTAATAACTAATCTACCATAGTTAGTTAATGTTGATGTTGTTGAGTTTAATGAATGCCCATTTAACTCTAAATGAATATTCTTAGTATCATCAAATACGATAGTTTGTGAACGAGTAATATCAGCAATTAAATCTATCTTGACTTGTTCACCATTTAATCCATATCTAGTATTAGCAGCTTCAATGGCATCTTCAAGATAAGTAAATCTTGTTCTACCAATTAATGCTTCAATACCAGTTACCTTAGCAAGTGTTAATTGTTGTTTTGTTTGATCTTCAGTTAATACAATACTAGGATCATAAATATAAGGTGTTTCATCAATTGCATCATCTACTGGTAGAGGTGCAGTAATTACACCATCAAAGAACTTAAATGTTCCACGGTTATATACACCTTTGTTCTTACCATCAATTGAAGGTGTATGTTGATCTGGTACTTCTACGTGAGCAATATCAATAGTATTATCTGTACCAACAATAAATTCACCACCTGATTCAATATTAACAGCATTGTTTTTGCTTCCTATAATAGTACCATTTCCATCTCCGCTTGAGAATTCAGAATATGGTTGTCCATTCCAAGAAGAAGCTGATACGTAATCACCTATATTATATTTAAAGTCATCTATTTTTAATTTACCATCACTTTGAACATTAAATACAGAATCATGCTTATTAGTTTGGATTGTATGACCATTTAAATCTAATACAACATTAATATCATTAAATGTTCCTGATTGACCTGAAATATCATTAACAACTTGAACTAATACTTCATCATCTTTATCTAAACCATTTGCATGCAATGCATTAGTTAATTCATCAAAAGTTCTATATAAACTACCATTTAAAGATGCTACAGGAGAATTCAAAATAATTAAACTATAATTATCAGGAAGTTCGCTAATATTAGTTACTTGAATTGTAACTTGTTTAGAGTTACCTGCATTATCCTTTAAAGTAATATAATAATCGCCATTATCAGTAATAGTTTTATTGATAGTGGAATTTTCACTTACAGTTGTAAAATCGGCTTCACTAGGTGTAGAAACTGTAGTAAATGCATATGATTTAACTTGTGATTTACCATATTCATTTGTAGCTTCTGCATCCTTAAGAACAAATGTAAGATTAACTGATTTTTCATCACTACTTAATGAACTACCTGTTACATCAATAATAGGATCTAACTTATCGATATTACTAATTCTTAATACAGATACTTCACTGTATGTTAAAGATTTATATTTAGCTTTAGCATATAAGAATCCATTTGTAGATAATGTTAAATATGTATTCTTATCATAGGTAACCCAATCAACATTTTTTAATTGATCATCTGATAATTCAGTTAAAGAATATGTATAAACAATATCAACATCTTCTTTAGCACGCATTTTAACATTATTATTATCTTCAGTGAATAAGAATACCATGTTATCATTTTCATTAACATTAATATAATTATCATCTTCATCTACAATAGATTTAATAGATGCTGATAATACACCTGTATTATCTAATTCAATGATAGCTTTCTTAAATCCTAAAGTATAACCCTTCTTAACATTCTCAGGTTCAATAGCAATTTCATACTTTTCACCTTTAGCTAAGCCATCTACTTTTATACCAATTCCATTTTTAGAAGGTTCAACTATATTATTAGTAGCTGTAATTGCTCCATTTGAAATCGGATCAAAAAATGATAAAGAAGCTGTGGAAGATGTAATTTTAACAGTATTATCCTCCATAGTATCCATATCAAGCATACTAATATTTTCCAATATAAAATATGCCGATGTTGGATCATCATTTTCATCAACAAATGCTTGAACATTATATATACCATTTTCATAGGCAAAAGTCTTAGACGACGCTAGATTTTTAGCGAAAATACCTAAGCCAACAATGACTCCTATCGTTAATAATAATACAAATGTTAATTTAATTCTTACACTACTCTTCATCTTATCATCACCATAATATTATAATACATTTGTGCAAGAGTTTTTTCAATACTTTACATAAAAATTCATCAAAAAAATAAGCAAATGTAATTATTTGCTTATTTCTTCACATATTAAATTAGTTATTTCAGTTGGATTATCAATTGGTAGTCCTTCAATTAATCTTGCTTGAGCATATAATACTTTTGAAATCTTCTCTAATTCATCCTTATTATTATCTTTTTCAAGTTTTATTAATTTATCAGCTATTGGATGATTTTTATTAATCTCTAATACCTTAACAGCATTGATATTTTGATCTGTAGGCATAGCATTAATAATTTTTTCCATTTCAATAGTTATATCACCAACTGATGTTAAACCTACTGGATGTTTACCCAATCTATTAGAAAATTTAACATCAGATATATCAGCTACAGCAGCTTTCATGATATCTAACATAGATTTATTTTCTTCATTGTATTTTTTAATTGCTTCTTTTTCTTCATCAGTAGAAAGATCTGTTTCTTCTTTTTGAATATTTATTAATTCTTTACCATCGTAAGAATGAAGAGTTTGCATAACAAATTCATCTAGATAGTTATCACAATATAAGATTTCAATATCTTTATCTTTATAATTCTCTACTACTGGTAAGTTATCTATTTTATCTATTGTTTCACCACATACATAATAGATTTTTTCTTTACTTCTTTCACTTATTTCTTTTAATGTAACTAACTTCTTATCTTTAGATGAAGTAAATAATAATAAGTTTTGAAGTTTATCTTTATCCATTCCCCAGTTGTTATAACAACCGAATTTAATATTCATACCGAATTCTTTAAAGAATTCTTCATATTTTTCTCTGTTATCATTTAATAAAGATTCTATTTCTTTAGTTATCTTAGTATCTAATGATTTAGCAATAGTTTGTAATACATTATCTTGTTGTAGAGTTTCTCTTGAAATATTTAATGATAAATCTTCAGAATCTACAATACCTTTAATAAATGAATAATAATCTGGAACTAATTCCTTACACTTATCCATGATTAATACACCATTTGAATATAATTGTAAGCCCTTTTCATATTCTTTAGTATAGAAATCAGGAGATGCTTTAGAAGGTATAAATATTAATGATCTATAATTAACTTTACCCTCTATAGAAGACTTAATATGCATGATAGGTTCATTATAATCAACAAACTTATCC
>JAIKYM010000082.1 GCA_024683115.1 Bacilli bacterium | reverse complement strand
AATATTAATACAATAGAAGAGTTATATATAGATAATACGAATATAACTAACTTTGATTTTATTAATAATCTAACTAGTTTAAAAAGATTAAGTATAGATGAGAATCAATATAACAATAATAAAGAACTATTTAATAAATTAATGAATAATAATATCTTAATTTTAAATGAAAACTTTGGTGGATTTGGTGGTGACAGCAATGCACTATAAATATGACAAAAAGATTACATTTAGTTTAAATCAAAGATTTGATGTTAATGATATAAATAATTATTGCCGCCAACATCCCAAAGAAAACGTATTAATTGAGGTTCAAAATACTAAAGGGATAACTTCGTCTATGATTAGACAACTTGGTAATAATGTAGCCATAAGAATAGCTGGCGGTTTTGATGAATCAAGATGCAAACATGGATATTTTACTGGAAATGATTATGTAGAAGGAGTTATTTATTCTAAAAATGAAACAATAAAAATTCTTGAAGAAATCGAAAAAATTGAAGCTGGCTTAGATAAAAACTGGTCTGAAATTCAAATACTATTATATGTATATGATAGATTAAAAACAGGAATAATGTATGATCCTAAGTTTGAATATAAATTATCAAAAGACATAAGAAGCTTAAGAGGTTTAATTTCAAAACAAACAGTATGTGTTGGATATGCCATGATATTAAAAGAGTTCATGGATAGAAATAATATTAGCTGTGAATATGTAGAAGGTCATACAGGCAAAGATGATAAAGGCAGATTAACCGGTGGCCATAGTTGGAATATTGTAAATATAGATGGTAAGAAATATCCAATAGATTTAACTTGGGATAATACTAAATTTAGATCAGGTAAGTCAGGAAGTTTTGATTGGCTAGGTAGAGATGTAAAAGAGTTTAGCAGTTGTCATATACCTATAACAAATGAGAAGACTCAGAAATATACTCAAACATTATCTCAAATTGATCCTAAAGTTATAAAGTTCCTTTATACTCAAATGAGAGTAGGTCATACAAGAGATTATGGTACTACTACTTTTAATGGACGAAGAAAAGATGGGTCAAGATATATTGTTGCTCAAGTTGGGGATAGTGTTATTAATAATGGAAATTATTATAGATATTATTATGCAGATGTATTACCAGATGGTAAATTAACTAATCAAATTATATTATACAGTGAAGATAACGTAGAAAGTTTTATTGATTATAGAAACTTTGGAATGCCAAAAAGGAAAAATTATAATAATTCAAATGATTACCAAGAGAAGTTAGATAAATTCAATAATCATGTAAAAGAAATAGATTATTCTTTGGATAATATTTTATTTTCAAAAGAAAATATTCGAGCATCTCTTTCAAATAATACATGTTACATTGGAAGTATACGAGTTAAAAATGGAACTAACAAAAAAGAATATGCTAAAGATGTTTCACAAATCCAGAAGAATCCAGCTATGTCTGATTCATTTGCTTATTCTACTGGAAGATATACTAGAAAAGATGGAAGTTTATTTGTTGTTCAACAAATGGAAGATGATATTAAAGTTAATGATATAAGTTTATTTAGATATGATGTTTTTGAATATGTTGAAGAAAATGGAAAGAAAGTATTAAAAAGAAATACTGTATATTCTGAAAAAGATTTCTTTGAAGATCAAAGCTTGACTTTACCTGATGATTTTGTGAGTCGTAAGAGGCTGGATGGAGAAGTTCGTGAAGCTGGTGGATATTTAGGTTACTATGATAAAAATGGTAAATTATTATATAATAAAGAATTATATGAGAAATTTAGAATATCAAAAAGTATTAATATTGATATGTCTAAGAATAAACAACAACCAAAGAAGAATACTATAAGTCTAATTCCAAGTTTTAGTGAATTGAAAGCTTTAGCATCTAAATATGAAATATATCAAAATTTAGATGATCCATTGAATTCAAGTATTCAAATAAGAGATATTCAAACAAAACAAGTTGTTACGGATAAAACTCTTATTGAAAAAGCTATGTTTGCTAATATATGGTTATATGCTGCAGGTGTTAAATATTATATATCAGAGCCTAGACCAGGCTTTACTTATGCATTTAATGAACCAGCTGAAGAAACATATGGTGTAATATGTAATTATTTAGCTGCATCATGTCAAAACAATGGTGTTATTGATACTATTAATTTATTTAGAAATATTGAAGAAAAATCCGATTATAAATATTGTAGAGAGATTGTTGTTAATTTATTTAGAACACCAAAGTCTACTGAAATTATAAATGATATGTTCTTACGATCTGTAGGAATTAGTAAAGGACGTGTACCAGAACCACTTTATACTATGGGATATGCTGGAGGTCTTGCCTTTGGGGATGGCTCTAGTCAAAGAGGAAGATGATTTAAAGAGTATCATTTGTATATATATATAAAATCTATAAAAAGATGAGAGGAAAATAATATGGAAAATATAAATTTAAATGAAATACAAATTAAAGATTTTGAATATCATTGTAAGGAAACAAGTCGTAATTTCTTAAAAAGGCACAACATTACTACAATTGCCCAATTGGTAGATGATGATCTCATGGACCAATTATTAGCAAGATGTGGTCCTGATACACGAATTGAATTACGCGTAATGATTTCATTGGCTAAGTATAAATATTTGGGTATACCGCTTCCACTTGATGCTTTATTAGATAAAAAACTTATCATAGAAGAATATGAAGAAGGTAGATTTCGTTTTTTTGTTTTAGTTGATAACATCAAAAAGAAATTTTTTATACGCGAGTTCTTGGGTATTCATGATGTAAGTGCTAAGCATATTGAACGTGACTTTGTAAGAAAATCTGGTATTAGTGGAGATGATATTAAATTAATTGATTTCTTTAAATGGATATCTATTTCAGGCTACTGTGGTGATTATATAGAACGTATTGCTTTGACCTATATTGAATCTTACGAAAAGAGTAAAAAGGCAGATATTAATCCAAATGATATTAATACAATTGAATCTTTAAAGAAACAATTAGCTGATGTATTAGATATGAAAAAACAATTAGATGCTCAAATAAATGATTTAAAAGAAAAAATCAATCAATTATCACAATCTGAAGATAAAGGTGGTACTCAAAAATGAATAATGAATTAATTGAAGAATTAAAAAAAG
>JAIKYM010000175.1 GCA_024683115.1 Bacilli bacterium | reverse complement strand
GATTAAAAGAACCATTTACTATTATTCTATCTAGAGTTAATGGTGAATTAAAAATGTTATATAAAAATGGCAATACATATCTTGCTTATGCAACTTTGGTTGATGAACAACATGTTAATAATAGTAATATTATTCAAAATGTAATGGATGATGATAGCTATGTTGCTCCACTTTATAAAGTAGAGATAAAGACTAAATCAATTCCAATTTATAAATTAGAAGTAACTAAAGTATCAGCTGATACACATGAACCTCTTAGTGGAGCACAGTATAAAATAACTGGATATAGTTTATCTAGTGTAGGTGCATATATTAAGACAGATGCAAATGGTAAAGCAACTATTGATTTAAAAGAAGAAGTAGATGTAACTGCTAACAATGCTAATACATATAATACAACTACTATAGATGGATTTAACTATTCAATAATAAATGGTGAATATACTATTCAAGAAGTAGTACCTCCTGTTGGTTATACTATTGATACAGATATTATTAAATTTAAAGTTAGAAAGTTGTATGATTCATCTAATTGTACAGGTAATAATTCAACTCGTACTTTTGAATGTACAACTGATGCTAATACTGAGTTTACTCATAACTTAATGTTTACTGATCCAAATAAGACATTTGTTGAATCTACTTTTGATATGACTACAAATACCTTAAGAGTAGTATTATATGATTATCCTTTAGTTAATATTATTAAGAAAGATGGAGAAGATAATAGCTTACTTCCAAATACTTTATTTAGTATCTATTCACTTTCTTATGATGATTCAGGTAATGAAGTATTAACTCCTGCAAAAGATGCAAATGGTATTATTTTAGGCTCTGAAATAACTATAAATGGGCAAAAACAATATATAGTTGCTACTAATGAACATGGAAAGATTAATTTAAGTTTATCTAGTGGTGAATATAAAGCTGTTGAGGTTCAAGCATCACATGATAAATATAAATTAGATACACGTGGATACTACTTTAGCGTTGGACCTACTGTAGAATATGAAGGTGGCGGAGTAGTATTACAAGATAGCTTTAATGCAAATAAGTTTAGAATGTGTGATACAGTGAGCCATAATGTTATAGCAACATCTGATGGTGGTTGGTTCTTATCTCGTTGTGGTGCATCATGTAATAAAAAAGATATAATCTTTGAAAAGTATGATAAAAATCATAATATTCAATGGACTGCAAGTATGCCATATAGATTATATGATAAGATTAAAGTATATAAATACTATGATGATAAAACAAAAGAAGTAAGAATAAATGATTATTATCAAACTGCTGGAATACATTATCCAAATGTTGCTGGTATTCAACAATTAATTGAAATAGATGAAGGATATCTAATACAATTAAATTATGGTGGAAACTTTAAATTTGATAAATCAGGTCATTTAATTTGGAGAGATTTTGATTATAATACAGCAGAGATAACTTACTATACAGCTGCATGTAATAAAGATACTGGTAAGATAGTTGAAGTTCCTAATTTAGAGGATGAAACTGGTGAAATACCATATGATATAGATAATCCTTATATTCAAAGAGATAATGATACTTATTATTGTAGTACAAGAACTATCTATGATGATATAACTGGTTATTATCAACCTGAATTGATTAATACAAATGCTAATAGAACAGTAACTACTCAAACATTCTGGAGTGCAGTTGATTCTAAAGGTAATATAACTGTATTAAGTGGTGGTTACTTACAAGACAATACTTATTTATTATCAGATGGGACTATTAGATCATTTAATGGAGACATGATGCTTAGTAAAGATCATTGTACGCGTAGAGTTTATGACGATCCAAATGATCCTAACTCTGATTATCATTTAGAAACTAAGAGTGAATGGTGTTCACCAAGTTACTATGATGCAGGTGATAGAGTAAAAGCAAGTGACACCCTTAATGGTGTAGGAGAAAAAGTAAATATAATTTCAAGATATGATGCAAATGGTAATCTTATTAGTACAAATTTATTAAATATTTATCTAGGGAAAGCTGGTTTATGGGGCTTCCTATGGGGATATACATATCCTATGTTTAAGGTATTTCCATTTGCCAATGATGATTTATTGGTTATTGGTAATGTTGGGATTATTAGATTACGTTATAATGAAGAACATCGTGATTATGATATTATCTATAGTTTCAGACATCCTGCATCTTATGTAAATGGATATGATCATAGAATTAAGATAGATGGTAATAAATTTAGTGATATGTTATATCCAAATGGAATAATTTATAATTATGATGAAGAAGGTCATCTAACATCAACAATTAATCCAACAGCTGCATTTAATATTGAAACAACTGGTGAAAGTTATTTATCTAAAATAGCTAATGTTAGAACAAATGGTACTAATGTAGGTTATTATAAGATTAATGATGATAGATACATTTATTTTATCGTTGATGTAGCTAATAACATGGATAATACTATTATTCCTGTATATCTAAAATCTGGTGATACAGTTAATGTTGAAGTAGGTAGAGATTCAACAGGTAACTTAAAGAATAGAATAATAATATTTGAAACTGATGGTGAAAGTAATATTAAGTATGTTAGACAGTACAATGGTTTCCAAGAAAATCAAGGAACTACTTGGACTAACTCTGTTTTAAAACCTCAGTTAAGTTCTGATGGAAGAAGATTATTATTCCCAGTTAATACATTACCTAATAGTACTTTATACAATGTTGATACAGGTAAAACAGTAGTTTTAAATGGTAATATGTTAATCTTGGAAGTACTTGATGAAACAAAACCTGAAGTACCTGAAAAATATTCTGTTGAAGTATTAAATTATCGCAAAACTTTTGATATTACTGTTGATTCAAAAGAAAATGGTAAGGCAGAAGTTATAAATGGAGATACTACAATTTATGTAGTAGATAATACAAATCAAGTTGTAGATACAGTTAAATATGGTGATAATTCAACATATAAGATTAAAGCTAAAGGTAATGCTAACCATGTTATTGATCAAGTATTAGTAAATGGTGAAGAATATAATTATACTGTACTTGAAGATGGTTATATTGAACTTGATGCTTTAAAAGATATTAAAGAGGATAAAAATATTGTAATAACATATAAATATGCTGATTCTTATGTAGTTGTACATCACTATAAGAAGGGTACAAATGAAAAAATAGCATCAGATGAAACTATAACTGGTACTATTACAGATCCTTATGAAACAAATCCTGCTTTAAGTAATTTATATCAGTTACAAAGAGATTCAAGTGGTGAATATATATTACCAGATAATAAAGATGGTTTCTTTGCTTCGAATCCTATAATTGTAACTTATTACTATGAAGAAGGATTAGTAAATTTAAGAGTTAATTATTACTTGTTAAATACAACAATTCCTTTAGCACCATCTGAAACATATTCAAAAACATTGGGTGAAAACTATAAGGTAGATCCTATTGATATAGATTCTTATGATTTAGTTGATGTTATTGGTGATAAAGAAGGTATATTAAATAGTACTGATACTGAAGTAACATTTATGTATCAACCAAAACAAACTATTACTATAACAGTTAAGTATGTTGATAAAATCACAAATGAAGAATTAATTCCTTCATCATCTATGACTACATATACACTTACTTCATATGAAGTAGATTTAAAAGATATAGATGGTTATAGTATTGTTGATAAAACAACTAACTACAAAGGTATAGCTGGTGAAGAAGATATAGAAGTAATAATTTACTATGAACCAATAGTGGAACCTGAAGTTAAGGGTGAAGAAGAAAATCCTAAAACTGGTGATACTATTTATAGAGTGGTGTTAATTGGTATATTCTCTATAATCGGATTAATCTTAAGTTTTAAAAATCTATTAATAAAGAATAGTTAATGTAAACCATTAACTATTTTTTATTGTTAAAGAATAATTAATGAAAATTATGTATATTTTAGATGTTTAAATTATATATAAAAGCTTATTCCTATGGTATAATTATTAAGATAGGAGAGTATTAATATGGAAGATGTAATCGGACTATTAAAAATTTTATATTTTATTATTACTCTTGTAAC
>JAIKYM010000164.1 GCA_024683115.1 Bacilli bacterium | reverse complement strand
TATCTAATATGTACCCAAGTAAGAAGTATCCATCATATGGAATATTTGTTAAGAATACATATGATAGTTTATTAACTAAATATGATGTTGATAAAGTAGTAATGAAGAAACATTATAACTTTGTTGTTAAATTATTTTCATATATGTGGTTACATTTAAGAACCTTTGTTAAGATATTATTTAATGATTATGATTATGTTTATATTCATTACATATCTCATACATCTCAAGGTGTATTACTGGCTAGACATTTCATGAAGAATATTAAGATAGTTTATAATGCACATGGTAATGATGTAGTTGCTGATAATGAAGTAGATGAAAAGAATATTGTTAGATCTAAAGAATTCTTGAAATACGCTTACAAGGTAGTTGTTCCTTCTAAGTATTATCAAGATGTAATTGTTAATGAATTTAATGTTAATCATAAAGATGTTATTATTTATCCTTCTGGCGGAGTAGATGTTAATCTATTTAAGAAGATAGATAAAAAGGAAGCTGTTAAAGCATTAGAATTAGATTCTAAATCTAAATACATAGGTTATGTATCACGTGTTGAAAAAGATAAGGGATATGATACATTTATCAATGCAATTAAAGTATTGTCTGATAATAAGAAATTCAACAAATATAAATATATAATTGTTGGAGATGGTAATGAATATAATACATTAAACAAAATGATTACTGATAATGAATTAACAGATAAGATTATTCTAATCAAAAAGTTAAATAGAGAAGAGTTAGTAAATCTTTATAATGCATTAGATGTATTTGTATTTCCGACAAAACGTAAGAGTGAATCTTTAGGTTTAGTTGGACTAGAGGCTATGGCATGTGAAACACCTGTTGTTTCTTCAAATGCTAAAGGCCCTATGTCATATGTTAATAATAAAAAGAATGCATATGTATTTAAACAAGATGATCCTGAAGACTTAGCTTCTACTATTGAAAAAGTAGTTACTCTTGAAGAAAAAGATTTGGATAAATTAGTAGCTAATGAAAGAAAGACAGCATTAGAATATGATTCTAATAAGATTAATAGTGTTATATTCAAAATATTTAAGTAGGTGATTTTTACATGATAGAATTATTTAAAGCTATATTATTTGGACTTGTTGAAGGTATAACTGAATGGATTCCTGTATCTTCAACAGGACATATGATATTATTAAATGAATTTGTTAAATTAGATGTAAGTCCAGAGTTTTATGAATTATTTGAAGTGGTAATTCAATTAGGAGCTATTCTAGCAATAGTAATAGTGTTATTTAAAAGACTATGGCCTTGGGGATTCGGAAAAACTAAAGAAGAAACTAAAGTTACATTTAAACTATGGGGATTAATGATAGTTGGTTGTATACCGGCAGGTGTACTTGGTTTATTATTTGATGACTTCTTTGAAGAAAAAATGCATGGACCAATTATTGTTGCTATAGCACTAATTGTATATGGTATTATATTTATACTTATGGAAACTCTTAAAGTTGGAAAAAGAACAACTAAAGATATTAAGGATATTACACTTAAACAAGCTTTAATGGTTGGTATTTTCCAAGTATTATCTTTAATACCTGGAACTAGTAGATCAGGTTCAACTATTATTGGTGGTTTATCATGTGGATTAGATAGACCTGTTATAGCAGAATTCACATTCCTTTTAGCTATTCCAGTAATGGCAGGAGCATCTTTAATTAAACTATTACAATATATTATGAATGTTGGATTAGTATTTACTTCAACTGAATTAATGATATTAGGTGTTGGATGCCTTGTTGCTTTCTTAGTAAGTATGCTAGTAGTCAATGTATTCTTAAAATATATTAAGAAACATGATTTCAAAGTATTTGGTTACTATAGAATAGCATTAGGAATTATTGTACTAATATATTTTATGTTTATTAAATAAAAGTATCATCTGATACTTTTTTATTGTATAATTATTTATGAAATGGGTTGATTATATGGAAAAACAAGATATTATCGAGTTAATTAATAAGTGTGAAATTAAGTGTGAAGAACAATTTAAAAACATTAATAATTTAGAGTTCAATTATTCTAAAAAGGTTCTTGAAGCATTTCAAAAGAACAATGTATCAGAATGTTGTTTTAATTCAACAACCGGCTATGGTTATAGTGATTTAGGAAGAGATACTTTAGAATCAATTTACAAAGATATATTTGGTGCAGAAGATGCAATTGTTCGTAACCAATTTATATCTGGTTCACATGCATTAGCAAAAACTTTCTTTGCTCTATTAAGACCAAATGATTTATTATTATCAGTTTCAGGTACTCCATATGATACATTACATGAAGTAATAGGTATTAGGGATAATAATTCATCTTTAAAGTCATTTGGTGTTAAATACAATGAAATAGATTTAGTTAATGATGACTTTGACTATGAAAAGATTGAAGACTATTTAAAGAATAATAAAGTAAAAGTTATTGAAATACAAAGAAGTAAAGGTTATTCTACAAGACTATCTATAACTATAGATAAAGTAGAGAAGGTAGTTAAATTAATTAAGTCAATTGATAGTAATATTATTATTATGGTTGATAATTGCTACTGTGAATTTACTGAAGATAAAAATCCTGTTGAAGTAGGTTGTGATGTTGTAGTTGGCTCTTTAATTAAGAACTTAGGTGGAGGAATTGCTCCAAACGGTGCGTATGTAGTTGGGCGTCATGACTTAGTTGAATTAGTTGGTGAATCGCTTACATTACCTGGAGAAGGTAAAGAAGTCGGACCAACACTTGGAATTAATAGACAATTTTATCAAGGTTTATTCTTAGCTCCATCTGTTGTTGCTTCAGCTTTAAAGGTAGCAACACTTACAGCATGTGTTTTAGAAGAATTAGGTTATAATGTATCTCCTAAATATAATGATCCAAGACCAGATATTGTTCAAAATGTAATATTTAATGATCCAAATATGTTAATTAAATATGTTCAAGGAATTCAAAAAGGATCACCAGTTGATTCTAATGTAACTCCAATTCCATGGGATATGCCCGGATATGATGATCAAGTTATCATGGCAGCAGGATGCTTTACTCAAGGATCATCTATTGAACTTTCTTGTGATGGACCAATTCGTGCACCTTATATAGCATATCAACAAGGTTCACTTACTTATACATATGGCAAACTAGGATTAATTACAGCGGTTGAAGAATTAACTAGAGGTTAATATGATTGAAATCAAAGAGATTAATTCTAAAAAGATTGAAAGTCATAAGAAGAAGCAAAATAAGATTTCTTCTAAGTTTCCTTTTGATGGAAATATGGATAAAGTTAATTGGGTTAAGATTCGTAAAGTTATAGATAGAGCTACTAAAATATTAAGTATTCCAAAAGGATTCCATTTAAAAACATATAAAAAAGGTAAAATGCGTTTTGAAATGATAACACCTAAAAAGAAGAAAAATGATGATATTATTATTTACTTCCATGGTGGTGGTTTTGTATTAGGTAATGCTATGTTAGCTAGAAACTATACAACATCTGTTGCTGATTTAACTGGTTCATCTGTTTGTTCAATAGATTATCCTTTAGCACCTAATACTAAGATTAGTGAGTGCTATGATATTATCATGAGCATATATGATTTATTATCTATTAAATATCCTAATTCAAGATTTATATTATCTGGAACTTCTGCTGGTGGATGCTTAGCGTTAGGCTTGGCTGAAAAATAATTAAAGATAAAAAGAAATTACCATCTGCTATATTCCTTAATAGTCCACTTATAGATTTAACTGGTACATATAAATCTATAAATGAAATAGATGACAAAATTGTAGATGTTAAATGTAAGAAGGCTATATCTAAACTATTCTTAGATAAATATAAAAAGAGTGGATATCTTGCAAGTCCATTGTTGTATGTAAATAAGTATTTACCTAAATGTATGGTTGTAATAGATAACAATGAATCATTATTTACTGATTCATATGTACTATATAATAAGTGTTTAGAAAATGAAGTAGAGTGTAAGCTATTAATATGTAAGAATGCTTACCATGCATTCCAAACACTAGGAAAAAAGACGAAAGAAACTAAAGAAATAATACAAATGGTTAGTGAATTTATTAAAGACTAAGATTTACATCTTAGTCTTTTTGTTAACGTAAAATATATTGTAAATAAACATTCAATATACATGTTAACAATTGTAAATAAAATGTATCACAATTATAATGTTAATATAGGTGATGATATGAAGAATGATAGTGTGAAAGGAATAATACAACTTGTATTAGCAGTATTATTTTGTTATGCATTTGAACATTTCTTCTTTTGGGCTCTAGGTAAAATAGGCTTACACTTTAGTGGAGATATGTATTTAATTATGAATACAATTAAATATGCAATACTATGTGTAATAGTTTATATTATCTATCAGTCTAAGATTAAAAGTTCAAAAAACAAGTTTAACAAATCTATTATTACAAGTGCTATTTTTTCAATAGGATCATTTGTACTATTGGTATTTGTCAATTTCATATTACATAAAGCTATAGGTACAGTACATGCTTTAGATGGATATGGATTCTCAGATTACTTTAGTCAATCATTTAACTTAGGTTTGGCACTTAACCTAATAGTAAATGTTATCTTCAAACCATTCCTATTAGTTGTTGTATTCTGTTTAGGAGTATCAAATATTGTTAGAAAGGTATGGCCAAGTTCGATTTTAGCTGGAATCTTGTTTGGATTATTCTATGCGTTTAATCTAAATGCATCAATTGAAACAGCTTTCTGGTTATCAATTATTCCATCTTGTGTAGTTTTATTATCAACATATTTCTATAAGACTACTCAAAATATATGGATGGTATATATTTCATATGTCTTATATATTGGATGTGGCATATTTGTTTTGAGGTATTTTGTATGAAAAAGATGGCTAAGACTTATATTTCATTTATTTTCTATGTATACTTTCCTGTAGCATTTGTATTACTTGGAAGACAATTCTTTAACTATAAGTATACAAGTAGTAATTTACAGGATGTTATATGGTTAAATGTTATATGTGATGTAACTTTCTTTATTGTCCTTACAATACTTAATTTTGATATTTTTAAGAAGAAAGTTGTATTTGAAGGAAATACTAAAAAAGAGAAGATTAAAAACTTCGCAATCAGAGTATTAATTGTAACAGCTATATTCTATGGTGTTAAAATTGGGGCAGCTATAATAACTAGTTTGCTATTAACGTTATTTGGCTTATCCGATACAGCAGTTAATCAACAACTTATCGAAGAAATGTTTAAAAGTGCACCTGTCTTAAGTATTTTAACTGGAGTAATATGTGCCCCTGTAGTTGAAGAACTATTATTCCGTGGTACTGTAAGAAGGATTATAAAAGATAAAAGGGTGTTTGTAATTGTAAGTGGATTACTTTTCGGACTGGTACATGTATTAAGATACGACCTACCTCTTTTCGGAGTATTAGTGCTTGGATGCCTTATTGACTCAATAATTACATCACAAATTGATAAAAAGAAAAAGATAGGTCTATCTTTACTTGCATCAGTTGTTATGCTAGTAGTTTTAGGTTTATCGTTGCATATGTTAAGTGGAGATTTAATAAAACTATTAACTACAATTAAATTGTCAGAGGTTATTAATAGTATTACTTATATTACTATGGGTATATTCCTAGCAATTATATATGTTAAGTATGATAATATTTACTTAAATATTCTTTGTCACTTAATAAATAATGCATTGGCATTTATTCTTTTATTTACT
>JAIKYM010000035.1 GCA_024683115.1 Bacilli bacterium | reverse complement strand
TATATTCTTAAATACATATAATAAAAGAATATTAATAATAATTGTTTTATTATTAATTGTTAATAAATATAAATATCTAATAGATAATAATACATATGTTATTTACTTTGATGTAGGACAGGGTGATTCATCTGCAATTATTAATAAATGCGATATTACATTGATTGATACAGGAGGTAAGATGAATAGTAGTTATTTATATACCAATAATATCATGTTATATTTTAAATCAATTGGATGTTATAAAATTAAAACAATAGTTACTACACATGGTGACTTCGACCATATGGGAGAAACTATTAACTTAGTAAATAATTTTAAAGTAGAAAAGGTAATATTTAATTGTGGAGAATACAATGATTTAGAACGAGAATTAATTAAAGTATTAGATAAGAAAAAAATAAAGTACTATTCATGCATCAAAAAACTAAATATTGATAAGAATAAACTCTTTTTTCTTCAAACAAAAGAATATGATAATGAGAATGATAACTCAAATGTTATTTATACAGACCTTGATGGCTATGAGTTTATGTTTATGGGAGATGCATCTATTACTACTGAAAAAGAAATATTAAATAAGTATAATTTACCAGATATAGATGTATTAAAAGTAGGGCATCATGGAAGTAAGACAAGCAGTGGAAAAGAGTTTATTAATGAGATTAATCCTAAATATTCCATAATATCAGTTGGAATAAATAATCGTTATGGTCATCCTAATAAAGAAGTATTAGAAAATCTAAAAGATTCAAAAATATATAGAACAGATGAAGATGGAAGTATTATGTTTAAGATTAAAGACAATAAATTAAAAATTGAGACTTGTAGTCCATAGAAAGGGGAATTTAAATGAATGAAATTAAAGAATATACAACAAAATTATTTGAAGATATTAAACATATAGATGAAAATGGTAATGAATATTGGCTAGCAAGAGAATTAGGAAAAATATTAGAATATGGTGAATACAGAAAGTTTTTACCATCAATTAAAAAAGCAATGATTTCATGTGAAAAGAGTGGTCAAAATGTTGAGAACCATTTCGCCCAAATGGACGTAATGGTGAATATAGGTTCAAACGCAAAAAGAAAGCTAAAAGATTATAGATTAACTAGATATGCATGTTATTTAATAGTTCAAAATTCTGATTCTTCAAAACCAGTAGTGGCTCTTGGACAAACTTATTTTGCAATTCAAACCAGAAAACAAGAATTATCTGAATTAGAATATAATAATCTAACTGAAGATGAGAAAAGATTATATAGAAGAAATCAAGCTAGAAAAGGTAATTATAATTTAAATAAAACTGCAGTTAATAGTGGTGTAAAAGATTTAGCTAGATTTCACAATGCAGGCTACAAAGGACTATATAATGGTGAGACAGCAGATGATATTTTTAAAAGAAAAAAACTAAGATATAGAGAAGATATATTAGATAATATGGGGAGCGAAGAACTTGCAGATAATATATTTAGAATAGCTCAAACAGATGCTAAATTAAAAAGAGATAAAATAGATAATGAATATACTGCAAATTCAGTTCATTATGAAGTAGGAAAAGAAATTAGAAAAACTATTAAGAAACTTGGCGGAACAATGCCAGAAAATTTACCTACACCAGATAAGAGTTTAAAAGAAATAGAAAAGGAGATAAGGAAATTAAAAGAATAGCTAAAAATTATGATATAATTAATATGGAGTTGATGATATGACTAAAGACGAAATCAATAAAACTATTTTAAGTCTTCAAACTGATGAAGAAATAATTGATTTTGTTAAAAACAGAATTCAAGAATTAGAAGGAAAATCTATAGAAACAACTGTAGGTCAGAATTACACTACAACTTTTAAAGAATATATTTCAGAAAAGACTCATTATAAAGCAGGAGAAAGATTGCAAGATGCAGAATGTCCTGATTTAGTGTATGATGATATAACACCATATATTAATTTGATTAAAGCTATTAAGCAGAATAGTTGGTATAATGAACTTACTTTGTTTTCTACAGTATTCTTTGAAGTATATAATTATTTACCTAATGATGATGTTGGATTAGGCAGAGCTTTTACATATTTAGGAAATAAAGGAAAAAGAGTATCAATAAAACAAATTAGAGATAATGCATGTGCATTTTGTTCTGAAAAATCCGGAATGGCTCATAATATGTTTAAATTTTTAGGGATTGATTCTGAAGTAGTATGTGGATATAGAGATTCAGAACGACATGCGTATAATATTGTTTATCCAAATGGTTATGGAAATGAGCCAATGGTAATATATGATCCATCATACTTTGTTAATTTTGTAATGAATGATAAAAAATTATCTTTTGGATATTTTAAAGCATTACGAAGAGAAGATTATGAAAAATTAATGTCAGGAATACCAGTAAAAATTGATTTGTCAAAAACAGAGAAAAATTATAGACAGTTGTATAGTTTGGGTGATGAATATATTTTTGAAGGAGATACTCCATCTTATATTGCTGGTTTAGATAAAAAGAAAGAATTACCCGGAGATAATATTACAGATGATTTATACTATTCAACTCATTTAGAAAATGGTGTTGAATCAGTATCACATAAATTATAGATAAGAATTATCAATTATGATAGTTCTTTTTTTGTTTTAAATTCGACTTACTTTTTGACAATCACCACATGGAGGTATGTGGTTAGTAAGTCGAATATAAATTGGCTCACTATATGATGAATTAAAAGTAAATTATATAATATAATAGAACTAACTAATAATTAATGATTTCTTTAACTGTTCGTAAAATAGTAATCTTGCGATTAATTTAAACTATAGAAAAGTATGGTATAATTATAAAGGTGATAAAATGAAAAAATTAAATTCAAATCATTTAAAATTAATTGCAATAATTGCGATGACAGTAGATCATTTGACTTGGTTAGCATTTCCAGGGTGTCAAAAAATATGGTACGTAATATTACTTCATATTGTTGGAAGGTTAACGGCTCCAATAATGTGGTTCTTTATTGTTGAGGGATATAATCATACTCATAATTTAAAAAAATATTTAATGAGACTATTTTTATTTGCATTTGTATCTCATTTTGCTTTTTGTTTAGCATTTGGTATACCATTCATACCTAACTCTATGTTCAATGGAACAAGTGTTATGTGGTCTCTTGCTTGGGCAGTAGTATTAATGTCAATATT
Organism: Bacilli bacterium; assembly: GCA_024683115.1. Taxonomy (GTDB): domain Bacteria; phylum Bacillota_I; class Bacilli_A; order RF39; family UBA660; genus UBA6985. The sequence continues at coordinate 126 of JAIKYM010000035.1, read as the reverse complement.
AGATAACGAAAAAATAAATAAATATTTAAAAAGATTATTATTTATACTAATATTTTTAATTACATTTCCAGCAGATTGGAGTTGTATAGCTGTATTTTCAATAATATTTATGAATAAATATAGAGG
>JAIKYM010000005.1 GCA_024683115.1 Bacilli bacterium | reverse complement strand
AGATTTACAAGAAATACTAATTAGAATAGATAATGATTTACTTATTGATTTAATTAATTATAATATAGATGAATTAATTGAATTTGGAGTGTAATATGAAGAAGACTTTTTATTTATTATTGATATTATTAGTTTTATTACCAATTAATGCATGTGCTTTAGGTAATATTAATCTATATTCTAAAGAATAGGTATTGTATGATTCTACAGATGATAAGATTATTGTTTCTAAAGATATAGATAAGAAAGCTAATATAGCATCAATAACTAAACTTATGACTGTTTTAGTTACACTAGATAAGATTGATAATGTTGATCAAGAAGTAACTATAACTAGAGAAGAATTAAGTAAGGTTCCATATGATGCATTTAGAATAGGTTTTAAAGCAGATGAAAAAGTTACTTATTCTGATTTAATCTATGCAACACTTATACCTAGTGCAGGAGATGCTGCTTCTGTATTAGCATCTAAAACATATGGTTCTACAAATAAATGTGTAGAAGCAATGAATAATAAAGCTAAAGAATTGGGATTAACTAAAACTCACTTTGGTGATGTAATCGGTTTAGATGATGATAATACTTACTCAACTGTAACAGATGTTTTAAATTTATTAAAGCATGTAATGAAAGATGAGAAGTTTACTGAATTCTTTAAAACTAGATATACAATTATAAGTGGTGATAGAGAATTACAAGCTTCATATATCCATTATAGTGAAATAGCTAATGTAACTTTATCTAATATAGTAGCTGGTAAAACAGGATATACAGATAGAGCGGGATTATGTTTTGCTTTTGTATTTAATCAATATGGACATACTTATTATGCTGTAACTCTTGGAGCTCCTGTTGAAAATTTAAAATATTATAAGAATATGGTAGATGCTAATTCTATCATTCAATATATTAATGATAATTATGAATATCGTACAGTATTAGCTCAAGGAGATATATACAATAAAATAAAAGTTAAAAATTCAAATATAAAAGAATATAATGTAACAGTTAGAGAAGATGTTAATATTCTACTAAGTGTAGATGAAGATAAGAATAAAGTAATATCAAAGAGTACAGTACCTAGAGAATTATCTCCAAGTTATAAAAAAGGAGATAAGTTAGGAACTATTACTTACTATTACAATGGTAAAGAATTAGCTTCCGTAGATGTATATCTAGAAGAAGATATTAATTTCTCTTTATTAGGTTTTATGGAAAGTAATTCTACACTAACTTTAGCAATTGTTTTGTTAATAATTGTTATAGGTTCTATCGTGGCTATGTTAATTGTTAAAAATGGACATAAAAAAGTTGTTAAATAAATATTTATTTGATAAAATATTTATGTTCTTTTGATTTGGCCTGTTGGTGAAGTGGTTTAACACATAGCCCTCTCAAGGCTACATTCATGGGTCCGAATCCCATACAGGTCACCAGATTGATTTTAACCAGGTTTATACCTGGTTTTAATTTGCTTTAAAATGGTCTAAATGATATAATAATCACTTAAGAAAAGGGGGGTGATGGTTATGCAAGAAAGACTGCTTAAAAAGGTCGTATCTAAAAAGAAATTAGATGGATATTTGAAAGAATTCTTTGATACTTATTATGAAGATATTCCACCATTTATTCATGAGAGTTTAGAAGAAGATTATCTATATGGTTTAGGAGAAACATTTGCACCGTGTTATGTTATGCAATTTTATGATGAGTATCAATTAATGCTTAATAAGTATAACTTATATTTACAATTTATAGAATTATTAAAACATAACCATCCTGACCTATCTAATATGACAATATTAGATGTAGGTGGAGGATTAATTCCTTCACTTGGTAGAAGATTAGCTAAAGATGCTAAACATGTAATGGTAGTAGATAGATGGTTAACTGATAAGAATAATCCAACTAATCTAGAAGTTATTAAAAAAGAAATAACATGTGCTAGTGAATTACCTAAAGCTGATATTGTAATTGGTTTTATGCCTTGTGAAGTAACTAATATATTAGTCGAACATGCTTGTAAAACAGATGCAGATTTCTTACTTGAAACATGTGGATGTGTACATGATGATTCGGCAATGTATCATGATCCTATGTATTACTGGTATGCTGTAAGACGTTTCTATGAAAATAGAAAGAAGTATATTGAAGAAATGGTAGCTTCATCTAATCTAGGTGAATGTATTGAATTAGATTCTTATAAGAATATACCTTATACTATATATACTAATAAAACAAAATAACCTTGACTTTAATAATACTATATATATAATAGTAAACTTGGTAGGGGGAATTAATTATGGAATACTTTATTTATATTAAAGAGAATGGAAAGACCACAAGAGTTCATAAGAATATGGAAAAGGAAAAGAAGGCTATTCAACCAAGTCAAATGAATGCTTTATCAATATTACAAGATTACTCAGAACTTAATGTTGCTAAAAGTTTTGCTTGTGAAATAATGGATGTATTAGATTATTGTGAAAAAAGTATTCATAATAGACCAAGATATAGAAAAACTAGTAGTGTAACTGATAATATTAATTATGCAAAAGTTTATAATGATAGCATGGACCTTTTAATTAAGAGAATTGTTACAATAAAGACTAAAGAAGACATATTAGATTTAAGTAGAAACAATTCATTAGCAAGTGTAATTATTAAAGTTATATCTGATATTTATGTAAC
>JAIKYM010000099.1 GCA_024683115.1 Bacilli bacterium | reverse complement strand
GTAAGAAGATAATTCTAAATCAGCTGTTAATATATTATTTAATTCTTTTTCTGTAATAGTTTTCTTTGTTAATAAACCATATTCAATTATGGTATCTTCATATAATTTATATTCTTCATCATCTATTAATACTTTATACTTATTATTTTTATCTTTAATAAATTTAACTATGTTCATATTAACCTCTTAGATACCTAATAAAATAGATGCTATTTTAAAATAAATAATTAATGAACATGCATCTACTATAGTTGTAATAAAAGGTGATGCCATTACTGCTGGGTCGAAACCTAAACGCTTAGCTAAAATAGGTAAAGATGAACCTATGAATTTAGCTACACATACAGTAATAACTAATGTTAAACATACAACTGCAGCTATAGTCATTCCTACTCTATCTAATAAAACTAACTTAGCAAAATTAGCTAGTGCTAATACTATTCCACATAGAACAGAAACTCTTAATTCTTTCCAAATAACTCTAAGTGTATCTTTGTATTCTATTTCATTTAAAGATAAACTTCTTATAACTGAAACAGAAGCTTGAGAACCTGCATTACCACCTGTATCCATAAGCATAGGTATAAATGCAGTTAATACTACATATGATGCTAAAGCTGATTCAAAGTGTGTTATAATTCCACCGGTAAATGTAGCAGATATCATCAATAATAATAACCAAGGAATTCTCTTAAAGAAGGTAGCAAATACACCTGTATTCATATATGTTTTATCAGATGGAGTAATGGCTGCCATCTTTTCGATATCTTCTGTTGTTTCCTCTTCGATAACATCGATGATATCATCGATAGTAATAATACCTACTAATCTGTTTTCCATATCAACAACTGGCATAGATGAATAATCGTAATCTTGGAACATGTGTGCAACATCCTCTTGGTTCATTAGTGTTGGAACAACATGCTCTATTTCTTGCATGATGTCATCTATTATTGTATCTGGATCATTTATAAGTAAATCTTTAACTGTAACATATCCTAATATATGTCTTTCATTATCAGTAACATAACAACTATCATATGTAACAAAATCATCTTTTTGTTTTCTAATTCTTTCAATAGATTGTTTAATAGTTAAGCCTTTCTTTAAATGGATATATTCCATAGCCATTAAAGAACCAGCAGAATTCTCTGGATATCTTAATAATCTATTGATATTTGCTCTAGTTTCCTTAGATACATTAGATAATAATTTAGATATCATGATAGCAGGCATTTCTTCAAAAAGGTCTGCTGCATCATCTGAGTACATATCTTCAATGATAGATGTCGCTTCTTTATTAGTTAAAGCATTGATTAAGTTCTTTTGTACTTCGTCTTCCATATTGGTAAAAACGTCAGATGCAATATTCTTAGGTAATAATCTAAATGCTTGCACTAATTCTTCTTCAGGTAACTCTTCAATTAATTCGGCAATATCAAATTCATTCATATCTTTATAGATATTCTTAATATCTTGATATTTCTTACCTGCTAATAATTCTTTAAGGATTTCTAATTCCATTTTCACCAACTCCTTTAATAAAGCGTACTTATTATAACACAATTATAACACTACACAAAAAAAAGAGTAATTACTACTCTTCATTTTCAAATATATAATTATCTAATTCTTCTTTCCAGTTAGAAGTTTCTTCATCACAAGCATAAGAACAAGCGAATTTACCTACTGCATCAAACATTAATCCAACACCTTTTCTATCCTTTTTGTAATTAGCAATATTCTTTCTTGATATACCTAGATTACCACCTGTTGTATATGAATCTATGTCTGCACCTATGTACATAAATTCCCAGTTATCATGTTTCTTAATTAACTTTTTTATCTTATTATTATCATATTCTCTAGAGGCATTTTCATACCCATCTGTAGTTATAACAAATAATACTTTATCTGTATCTTTTCTATCTAATGTATTAATTGTTTTACCTATGGCGTCAAGTAATGCTGTTGATCCCCTTACATAATAATCTTCATTTGTTAATTCTTTAACATCTTTAATACTAATTCTATCATGTAATACTTCATATCTATCATCAAAAAGAATAGTTGTAACATTTGTTTCAAACTTATTATTTCTATTTTTTTTAATGTAGTTATTAAATCCTCCTATCGTATCACTTTCTGCTCCACTCATAGATCCACTTCTATCTAGTAAGAATACTATATCCATTTTCTTTTTCATATTATCTCCTTCTTTCTGATATAATTGTAGTATAATTAGTTTATTAATTGGTCGCATGGAAGGAGACAATTTCATGAAGGAAAAACTAGAATTATTTATTAAAGAAAACTTAATTGAATTTACACAACCAAGGATGTTTAAATCAGCCGAAAGAAATGAATGTGCAATAAGAGTAGATGAAGAATTTGGTGATATAGCTTGTGCTAGTGCTGCTTCTATTAATACATTTATTGAAGATAATAAAGATGATAATAAATTTCAAAAGTTATTATTTAAACTTATTGATGAAAGAAATCTAAAAGATTCAGATGTATATAATAAAGTTAATGTAGATAGAAGATTATTTTCAAAGATTAGAAGTAATGAAGATTATCATCCATCTAAAGAAACTATTATTGCTTTAGGTTTATCATTAGAATTAGATATAGATGAATTAATAGAATTATTAGAAAGTGCATCTTATTCTCTACCTAAAAATAATAAATATGATTTAATAATAAGATTTTGTTTTCAAGAACATATATATAATATAGATACTGTTAATGAATTCTTATATGACTATGGATATAATGCATTATAAATAAAAAAGATAATGAATTGCTCATTATCTTTTTATTATAAATTATCGCAAGTAGATGATTTCCATTCATTTGGTTTATCTACTACACCAATGAATAATATTTCTTTTGATTCTTTATCTCTTATCATATAAATAAATGATTTATTTAATTCAACATTAATAATCTTTGGTTGTCTAGGTTCAGCTACAGAAGTATTCTTATATACGCCAAAGTAAGTAACTGCTGCTGCCTTTGTACCCTTTTCATTTAAATCAATATGAGTTTTATGTACAGCTTCTGCAACATATAAACTATCAATATTTAATTCTTTCATTTTATCTTTTGTCATCATTGTAGTTAAATCTGACTTTTGAGGATCAAATACATCTTTAATACCCATATTAGATAAAACTTGCATGAATTCTTTTAGATCAAAATCATATTTAAATCTAGGTAAAGATAATCTGATATTAACATCTTCACTTCCAGATTCTTTCTTTTCTTCCATTAAATATATTTTTTCTAAAGTAAGTTCCTTGATATAATCATCAATATTATCATTTGGTAATATTGCAATAAATTCAAGATTTGTTTCATCTTCATATGGAATTATAATTCCTTTTGCATCTTCAGATGCAATATAACTAACATCTGATGTTGAATATGTTTGATGCATCATTTCAACATTGAATTTAGTTCCATCTTTTCTTGTAAATTCATTTGAAGAAGTACTGATACAATCAAATGGATGTTTCCATTTAACATCTATAGCTATAGCATTAGCTAAGCCTAAAACGAAATCATCATTCATTTCTTCTACTACTTTTTCAATCATATCAGATGTTTCTTTCTTAACCCAATTGTTAATAACATCTGGAGTTTTAAATTCATCATATAAAACATCTGATTTATAATTATCAATTAATCCTTGTTTATAAGATGGATTAATACCATCTTTATAAGTATCTCTTATAAATAAAGCATTAGCTATATGTACTGAATCATTGTTTAGTAATGGTATTTTATCACTACCAATTACTTTATCAATTTCAGTCTTAGTATTGTTATTTGCTCCATCTCTTAACATAGATAAAGCTACTTTAACTGAATATGGAGAAACTAAAAAATTATCTGTTGCTACTTTATTTGTATTAATAAAGAATGAAGTACTAAAACTAGAATCTCCTAGATGTTTAGTTTCTTGTACATCTTTTCCTTTAAAGTTCTTAGAACCAAATATTATGAATAACACTGTTGCTGCAACTAAACATAAAAATACAAGTATAGTTGCTATTAAACATTTCTTTTTCATATCATCACCTACACTTATTATACTACTACACCACTTTTATTTAAATACACCTGTTAATAAATCAATTAAGGATGTATTATTACAAATAAATCCAAATGCTACACCTGATAAAGCACCAATTAAATGTCCATAGTGGGCAACTCCATCTCTCCTAAATATTTGTCTTAACTCATCTATAAAATAGAATAAAATTATAAATACTAATGTTAAAGGTATTCTATCTGACATATTAGCAAAAGCTGATAAAGCTATTAACATAAATACTATGTTAGATGCTCCCATTATACGATATTTACCAATTATGAAATTAATTACTCCTGTTATAAATGCTGTAATAAGAATCATAATAAGAAGATTAATACTTCCATATTTTTCTTCTATCATTGGTCCTAATAATAATATTTTTAAAAAGTTATTACTAAAATGTCCAAAGTCTTTATGTCCTAAAATATTAGTAAAGAATCTTATCCATGTTAAGGGATTTAATAAAGAGGCTCTTTCACTAGAGAATAAATAATTCATTTGTTTCTTAAATATCCAAGATAGAATTAATACACCAAATGATATTAAAAAGAATGTTAATGTCACTGGAGCATTGTATTCAAAGTAATTAATAATCTCTCCCATATTATCACCATATTAATTATATCATATTGATATTTATAATATAATATTATAAAATGAATTCAGAGAGTGCATTACTCACTAATGCTATCTCGTTTGGACAGCACCTAGTTTTTACTAGATGCTTTTTTTTATCAACCAAAACCCCGTTTTGTTAATCTAATTAAAGATTATTAATAAAATAATTATAATGAATAAAATAATAACTATTAAGTCATGTCTCTTAATCATATAATCACCTCACATCTTTGTGAGATAGCATCTAGGTAATAACACCCTCTAATACTTATATACAACAAAGAGTGTCTAAATCTCGAATTAATAATAAAAAAAGTTGTAATTTTTTACAACTTTTTATTATATTTTGAATTCATCAATAAAATCCATTTCTTCCTGTTTAACTTCTGCTCTAGTCTTTTTTACTTCTTTTACTTTAGAATCCTTAGGCACTTCATCTACTTTCTTCAAAGTAGCTATAATAAATGCTTTAGTAAATCTAGATTTAGTTATATTAGATCCAGTAGATGCTAAATCAAGTATAGAAATATCAGTATTCTTTATTTCTTCAACATCATCTATCTTAGCTAAACCAATTACATCTTTAGTATCTGTAATTAATGCAGATATTATTTCATAATTAGTAGATTTAACAGGCTTAATTACCATAGATCCACGTTTAGCTCTTGATGATTCAGTTAAGTCAGATAACTTAATTCTCTTACCTGTCTTTTGATTAGTGAATATATCTAAATATTCATCAGTAGGATTATATGTTAAACCTGCTACTACTTCATCATCTTTTAAGTTAATACCCTTAACACCGGCAGACTTACCTGATGCAACAATAGGTATTTCATTAACTTTATATGAAATATAATATCCAGATTTAGATACAATCATAACATTCTCTTTAGCTCTTTGAATATCTACAACTGAATCAGTATCCTTTAATTTAATATATGTATATAACTTATTATACTTAGATACAGTTAAATCATTTAAATTAATACGTTTAACTAATCCCTCTTTAGTATAGATAACTACTTCCATATCATGTGAAATATCATCTACTACATAAGCTTTAACTACTTCATCATTTGGATCGATAGCAACAAAGTTAGATATATGTTTACCTAAGTCTTTCCACTTAAATGTTGGAATATCATTAATAGGTAAATAAATATAATTACCCTTCTTTGTTAATACCATGATCTTATTTAATGTTGTTGTATCATATAAGTTAATTAAGTAGTCTCCTTCTTTAACTCCAGATGCATCAGCAGCTGAATAAGACTTAGCTGATACCTTCTTTAAGTATCCTTCTTTAGATAAAGAAACAATTACATTTTCTTTCATGATTAAGTCTTCTGCATTGTAAGAAATTTCTTTAACTTCATCAGATATTTCAGTCTTACGTGGAGTTGCATACTCTTTCTTAATTTGTCTTAGTTCATTTTTAATAACACTATTTAATTTATTTTCATCATTTAATATTTCTTTTAACATAGCAATGATCTTCATTGCATTATCATATTTAGCTTGTTCTTCTTGTACTTCAGTATTAGCTAATCTATATAATTGTAATGTCACAATGTATTCAGCTTGTGCTTCATTAAAACCATATTCTTTCATGATGTTTTGTTTAGCATCAGCTTTACCTTTAGATGCTCTAATAGTTTTAATTACTTTATCAAGAATATCTATAGCTTTTAACATACCTAATGCTAAGTTAGCAGCTTCTTCAGCTTTCTTTAAATCATATTCTGATCTTTTTCTTATAACTTCTTTATCAAATGCAATATAAGCATCAAGTATTCCTAAGATACCTAATTGTCTAGGTCTTCTATTTACTATTGTTACCATGTTATATGAACAATTTACTTTAAGATCTGTATTCTTTAATAAATAGTTCATAACTAATTCTTTATTAGCTCCGGGTTTAAACTCAATAACTATTCTACAGAATGCATCTTTATCAGATTCATCTCTTACTTCAGCTATACCTGAAACATTATTATTTATTCTTATATCATCAATCTTTTTAACTAATTGTTGTTTAATTACATCATATGGAATTTCAGTTATTACACATGATTCTGTATTTTTTTCTTTAACAAATTCATATTTAGCTCTTACACTAACTTTACCTTTACCAGTTTCTAATGCTTGTCTAATATCTTCTTTTCCTTCAACTATACCACCTGTTGGAAAATCTGGACCTTGAACAATATCTAAAATAGAATCTAAATGGCAATTAGGAGAATCAATTCTCTTAATAGTTGCATCTATAATTTCACCTAAGTTATGTGTAGGTATATTAGTTGCATAACCTGCAGAAATACCCATAGTTCCATTTACTAAAATAATTGGGAACTTAGCTGGTAATACAGTTGGTTCCATTAAAGTATCTGAATAGTTAGGAGCCCAAACTACTGTATCCTTAGGTAAATCTTTTAATGTTTCTTCAGCAATTTTAGATAATCTTGTTTCAGTGTAACGCATTGCAGCTGGTGGATCGCCATCGATTGATCCATTGTTACCATCAACTTCAACTAAAGGATTATTATTCTTCCAATCTTGTGATAAATGGATTAATGCATCATAAACTGATGTATCTCCATGCGGATGGAATTTACCTAATACATTACCTACTGCATTCGCACATTTCTTAAAAGGTTTATCATGTGTATTTTTATCTAAATGCATAGCATAGATAATTCTTCTTTGTACTGGCTTTAATCCATCTCTTACATCTGGAATAGCTCTATCTTGAATTATATATTTAGAATATCTACCAAATCTTTCACCCATGATATCTTCTAAAGTGTAATCATGAATTCTAGATTGCATATCTATTATATCTGTTTCTTCGACTTTTTTCTTTGCCATCGAGTATCACCTTCTTTGATTATAACATAATAACGTTATATTTGTACTTAATTAATGTAAAATAAGTCAAATAAAAAAGATTTAAATTAATAAATCTTTTTATTGTTTATATTGGATTATCGAACTACATGATTTCATCTTATATTTCCAGTATTCAGTATGTAATTTATAAACTAGATTACTAACATCTTTAAAATATGGTCCTTCATAATTCATACCTAGATTAGATAATATAACAATTATATAAGGATTCTCTGCAAATACTATACCTGCATCATGTTTAACAGGTCCACTCCAACCTGGTTTATTAGCTATCTTATAATCATTAGGTGCAGTAATAAACTTAGTTTGAGCATTTAGGAAATCATCCATAACATCTTCACTATATTGTTCACCTGATGAATAGAATCTATATAATTCATTCATATATATAGCTGCATCATGTGCTGATGTTTTACCCCAAGCTGAATTAGGATTGATATAAATAACATTAGTTCCTTTTTGTTGCCAAAAATTATGAATATTAGATGCTTTAAATCTATTAACTAACATTAAGTGAGCAATGTTATCACTATAGATTATTGAATAATTTAATAATTCTCTTATAGGATATGAAGTTCCTTGTTGTTTATTTTTTAATACACCTGATCCATCATTAAAGAATTTGCTTGTATAAGTTAATTGTTCATTTAAATCAGTTTCACCTTTACTTGCAAGTTCCCAAATATAAATATCAGCTGGTGCTTTAACCGTACTTGCACCATATATAGCTTGATCCTCATTGTAACTTACATTAAAACCTGTATAAATATCTACATATTTAAAGGCAAAATAATCACTATTCTTTTTATAATATTCATTTAATTCTTTTACCACATCAGTAACACTAGATGGTAAATCTTTAGTATCGACACTTGATTGTATACACTTAGTATATTGAGAAGCTGCTATGTTCTTAAAAAAATCATTTACAATTTTATCTCCTGAATACATCTTTGCTTCTGTATCAATACGATCAACTATTTCCATTTCTCCATTATAACGTTTACCCAAACACACAACGATGACAATAAATATACAAACTATAATAAACAATACAATAGATACCACTAGTAAAAACTTACTACGTTTTTCATAATCCTTTGTATCCATTTCATATTCCCTCTTAGCATAAATATTAGCACAACTTATATATAAAAACAATTAAAATAAAAAAACTGGATAATAATCCAGTCCTTATTTTATAGTTATCTTTTTATTTAAATATACATTTGCTGATAAACTTATAATAATAATTAATACATAAATATAAAGTGAATCACTAGTTTTAGGATTATTAGTTTCCTCTTCAGCACCTTTAACTTCACCATTCACTTCTATTTCATTTGTAGTTGGTTTTTCTGGCTCAACGCATGAACAATAACGAATGTTTGGATCATGTTCAATTATATAATTCTTTTTAAATGGGAATATATCAGATAAAGCATTTATATCTTCTTCTGTATCAGTTTTAGTTTGAACATTAATATATCCTAAACTTATAGAAGATGTACCTAGATTTCCATTGTAGTCACGTAATATAGATTTATACTCGTGACTTAATCCTGCTCCATCTAAAATAGAACCTGCAACTATTGAATAATCAGTATTTAAACTAACAGCTGTACCAATTATATTATTTGTAACAAATGGTAAGGCTGCAAATGTTACTTCAGTATAATGAGTGTTAGCTAAGAAGAAATATTCATCATTTACAAACCATAGATGATTATTAGACCATAGATAATTATTAGCTATTGAATAATTATATATTTCATTAGATGTTGAATAATCATCAGTAAATATTAAATTATTCCATGATCCTTCATCAAATATAACATTGTTAACTATTTCATTATCATGGCTTTTAGCTATTACTAATGCACCAGTACCGGCAGTTGTTTTTTGCATTACTGTATTGTTAATAATTACTGAGTTGAAAACAGAACTACTTAATAAACTAGTTGTACCAACTCTTATTCCACCTTTTATATTATGGTAGAACAAGTTAGATGATACTACTATATCTTCTGTATGATGATTAATATTTGTTACATCATTTTCTTGGTCAATAGATACTCCAAATGGACAATCTTCTACATAGTTTCTTTCAACTAATACACCTTTAGCACCATCTACATATATACCTGAGTTATCTGCGATAGTTGATGTTGCACTTATAACAACATTACCTGCAACATATACATATCTAGAATAATCTTTATCAGGATTACTATTAGCTGAATAGTGTCCAGCAATATCTATACCAATATTAAATATATTTCTAATATCATTTTCAATAATATCTACTTTATTAACATACCCTGTAGTAGTAATAGCTTCTGATTTACCACAATCCATATCATGTAGTTTATTATTTGCTATTAATACATCTTGTATAGGATTCTCTTGATCACCATACAATACAATACCACCTGCATTATAACCATTTAAGTCTGAATAATGGGCTGTATTTCCGTTTATATTTTTAAATTCATTGTTTTGAATAATTAATTCTTTAACACCGCCATAAACAATTATTCCATAGGCAGCTTCTATATCTTGTTCTTGTCTATCTTGAATATGTAGACCATATATTTTAATATTTTTTAAGTTAGGATTAACTACAATATTAGCTATTGAGCCAGGTAAATCAACGCCTGTTATTATAGCTTCTTCTCCTGGATAGTTACGAAGAGTTAAATTACTTTTATCTAAAGTTACTTTTTCATTATAAGTACCACTTCTTAAATAGATAGTGTTATAACACTTAGCTTCTACTATTGCATGAGTGATTGTTTTAAAAGGAGCATCAACAGTACCTGAGTTACTATCATCTCCATCTGGAGATACAAACACAGATACACTATGATCTATTTCACTAACAGTTATTTCACTCATTTCTTTTACACTACTAAAAGAACGATAATTCTTTCCACGATATGCACTAGCAGTAAAAGGAATAATTAGTATTAATAATAAATACAATAGTTTCTTCATACTATCACCTAGCATAAGTATAACATCTATATGTAAATATAATATAAATTTACGTTAAATCAACAATATTTTACGTAAATAATAAAAAAGCTATAAACTAACGTTTATAACTTTGCTTATGTTGTTTAATTGTTACATTACCCTCAAGTAATACTTCAGTAGTTCTTTCATCTATTCTAAATTCAGATGGCATAAAATAACGTTGAGCTTTAATAACTCTATTACCAAATGATTCAGTACTTAAGTCTGTTACGGGATTTGTTTTTAGTAATCTCTTTTCATCAATATCTGTTTCTACTTCAAATATTTCAGCACTCTCAATATCCATGTTTCTCAACCAATAATCTAATGACTTTTCAGTGCAAGCATACATAGTATGCATTCTTGATGGTTTTAGAGGACAATTTACTAATCTATATTGTTCAAAAGCTAGTTCAGATAATATTTGATCTTGAGAGATAATCATATTTCCACATGCTCTTAATAACTTAGGTATTTGTTCTTGATGCTTTTTATAGTCTTCAGATTGATAAGCTAACTTAACTATTTCTTCAATATATCTATCATCACCTAGTTTACTTACCATTTCATAGTTACCTTTTTTAGATAAATACTTATTTAAATCTTTTAATAGTTTAGGTAAATCACTGTAAGGTATAGGTGGATAATCTACTCTACTATTTGCTAATGCAAGAGCACATAAAGCAAGTTCACCAAGATTAACTTCTATATCTGGAGTTTCACCTCTTTTAGATTTATACTTAGTAAATTCAGTAAATAATATATTGTAATCAGGTTGATCAACTTCTGTCTTTCTTCCTAAATATTTTTCCATACTAAGATTTCCACTAGAAGAATTTACTGCATTATATATATTATTATTAAATTTTTCATCTACACGAATTGTATTTCCTGGTCTATATAAATCATCGTGATTATATTTTCTATGTATATGGTATAAACTCATATCAACCTCTCCTTTTACGAACTTCTTTAACTTTTTCTTTCAAGAATACTTTCCCCTTAGTCAAATATTCTGCCTTATCCATAGGTACATCCATAAATGAAGGATCATAGTATTTTTTAGATGCTTCAACTCTTAACATCAATGGAAGAGTTTTAGATCCTAATAAAATATCACTTGTCATGAGAGCATCATTTTCAGTTTCTATAGAATAAACATCATAATCTTGTCCTTTAAAGTTACTTTCATAATAAGGTAAACTTATTTCATTACATGCGAATAAGGTATGAAATCTTGAAGGACCTTCTATTTGATGTGATAATCTATACTCTTCTAATGCTAATTCAAAAGCGGCAGTAGATTGTTGCTTAATAACATTAGACACTAATGTTAAATAAGCTTTCAATTCCTTTTCATCACATCCAAAGTACTTAATAAAATCAGTTAATTCATCAACAGTTAATAAAGATATAGTTTTAGAACTATTAATACTTTGTAGTTCGCTATTTATTTTACTAATTATCCCCTGAAATGTTACATCACTTACATTAATATAAATATTTAAAAGTCTATTGTATAAATCATTGTTGAAATCATCACCAACCACTATTTCATTGTTAGGCATATATATTTCATCGTGACTACCTAATGTATGTATATGATATAAACCCATATGTTCATCCCCTCATGTGTTGTTTAGATATAAAAAGGAAGACTAATCTTCCATATCTACATTTGTATAAATATTTGTTACATCATCTATAGCATCTAATAAATTATAAATAATATTAAATGTTTCTAAATCTTCACCTTCAAGTTTAATCATTTCTTTAGCATACCATCCAGATTCATCAACTTCATAATCTATATTTGGTATTAACTTTTCAAGTGCTTCTTTTGCTTTATATGTATCTTGGTACTTTATTGATAATTCTATCATACCGTCTGATGATTCTAATTCAACAGGTTCAATACCTTCATCAAGTAAAGCCATTAGAACAGAATCTTCATCATCATATTTAAATGCTAATACTGTTAAATTATCATAATTATAAGAAACAGAATTAGTTACACCTAAAGATTTATTCTTTTTATTAAAAGCGGCTCTAACTTCACCAACAGTTCTATTAACATTATCAGTTAAAGTCTTAATCATAAATGTTGATGCACCAGGTCCAAATCCTTCATACATAATTTCTTCGTATTCATCTTTACCTGCACCTTTAGCTTTATCTAACGCTCTTTTAATAACATCTTGAGGTACTTGATCTTTTTTAGCTTTTTCAATTAAATGTCTTAAAGATAAATTTGATTCAATTTCAGTTCCACCTCTTTTTGCAACAAGATATATTTCTTTTGCATAAGTAGTATATAACTTACCTTTAGCTGCACCAGTTTCTTTTATCTTTTTTTCTCTAACAGCATATGCTCTTCCCATTTAAATCACCTATTTAATAATACTATTTAGTTGGTTGGTTTTCAACCTCAAATGACAAATTAGGTTCCTTAGTTAGGTCTATTCCATATACTTCATAATATATTCTTTGAACATCTAAAGCAGTAACACTTTCTCTAGGAATACCTAATAAATCAAGTGTATCATAGACTTCAGCTTCACTTGAACCTTCTACCTCTAAATATGTAGGTATTCTAGGCCAAGTATCAATATCTACTTCTACACCATTTAAGTCATATTTAATTCTTTTATTTTCTTGTAATCCCTTAGGATTATATCCTAATTCATGTAATATTTCATTAGCAGCTTCAAAACTATCAACAGTTATTTCCATTTCCTTAGTTCCATCTATATTTGAAGATTCAACATTCTTAATAGTTAATGTAGTCTTATCTCCATTTGTTCTTAATCTAATCCATTTATTAGGATTTACTGGATTAAAATCATATACATATCTTCTTTGAAATGATTCTTCAATTAAAGTAGCTTTTAATTCTTTTAATTTTTCAATCATTTTTTCTCTATCAATTTCTAAGACTCTAACTTCATATTCAATATGACTCATTTTTCCACTCCCTTTTTTGTATTGCTTATAATAATATAATATGTTTAATAATTCAATATCAACTTACTAATTTATTTCTTCCTGATTCTTTGGCTTGATATAAATTCTTATCAGCAAAAGATACAGCTTCATCTAATGTAGAAACATTCTTAACTGAACTTGCTCCAATAGAAATAGTAATAGCTATATTATTCTTTGCAGTTATCGCAAATTTATACTTTTCAATTTTCTCTCTTAGTTTTTCCAATACTACACAGAACTCGTTATAATCGATTGTATATGGAGCTATCATGATAAATTCTTCTCCACCCCATCTACCAGGTATTATACCTCTAATTGAAAATGATCTAATAATACTAGATAATTCTTTTAACACATCATCACCTTTTGCGTGACCATATGTATCATTTATCTTCTTGAAGTAATCAATATCTATAATAGCTACACTAAAATTAGCTTTAGCCATCTTAGCTTGATGAATACAATTATTACCAATTTGATTTAATGCATGTCTATTATATAAAGATGTTAATTCATCATAGTCTGCTCTTCTTGATAATTCATTTTGTTTTCGTATAGACTTAGATGTATAGAAAATACTAAACATTATAATAGAAGAGCAGACTATGATGAATTAACATCTTTATATAATAGACATGCATTAAATCAAATTGGTAAT
>JAIKYM010000083.1 GCA_024683115.1 Bacilli bacterium | reverse complement strand
TAATCACCTTTAATCTTTAACGCTGATATGCGATTTGGCTCTCTGGGTCGTAAATCCATGTCATCACCAATTAGTTCAATTATAACATCTTAAATATTATTGTCAAGCATCTAAGGGTATCTATAATAGATTATATGCATTTAGAACTGTTAATGATGATTATTTATTCTATGTTGAAATTATTACTGCAAATAAGAATTATGATACTTCTATATTAGAGATAGCAAATGACATTATTAACAATGTAGAATATAATGATAAATATACAACTATGGAAACAATTGAAGATGAAGATGTTTCAACTTTAGTTGTTACAACAGCTGAAGCTAGATATAATGCTTGACAATAATATTTAAGATGTTATAATTGAACTAATTGGTGATGACATGGATTTACGACCCAGAGAGCCAAATCGCATATCAGCGTTAAAGATTAAAGGTGATTAAGATCATGAAGTAGGATGGTACCACGGGTAATCTCGTTCCTATGTCATGGTCTTTTATTTTTTAGAAAGAAGGAATACATATGACAAAGATGACATGTTATGAAGATTTAATGTACAGAGGTCTTATTAAAGATATGACTAATAATGAAGACTTCGTTGAAAAATTAAATGAAGGAAATATGACTTTCTACTGGGGAACAGATCCTACAGCAGATTCATTAACAATTGGACATTACTCATCTTTATTAACAGCCAAGAGATTAATGAAATATGGACATCATCCAATTCTACTTGTAGGTGGTGCTACAGGTTTGATAGGTGACCCAAGACCAACAGCTGAAAGAGAAATAATTGATAAATCAGTAGTTGAAAAGAATATTGAAGGTATCAAAGCTCAAGTATCAGCTTTATTTGATGGTAATGTAGAAATTGTTAATAATTATGATTGGATTAAGGATTTCACATTTATTGATTTCTTAAGAGATGTAGGCAAATATATTAATGTTAATTACATGCTTAATAAAGATATAATTTCTAGAAGACTAGAAACAGGTATAACTTATGCGGAATTTAGTTATACATTATTACAAGGATATGACTTTGTTCATTTATATAAAGAAAAAGGTTGTATTATGCAAGCAGCAGGTTCTGATCAATGGGGAAATATCACAACTGGTGTTGAATTAATTAATAAAATGTTAGGTAAAGAAGCATATGCCTTTACAATGCCTATTATTACTGATGCAAGTGGTAAGAAAATGGGTAAGAGTGAAGGTAATGCTTTATGGTTAGATAAGAATAGAACATCTCCATATGATATTTACCAATACATGATTAATACAACTGATGAAATAGTTGAACAATATTTAAAATACTTCACTTTCTTAGATAAAGATGAAATAGATGCAGTTATGGCTAAACATAATGAAAAGCCTGAAGATAGATATGCTCAAAAGACTTTAGCTTATGAATTTGTTAAAGATTTACATGGTGAAGAAGAAGCTAATCAAGCTAAAGCTAAGTCAGAAGCTTTATTTGGTGGATCTACTGAAAACTTAGAAGCTACACCTATAACTCCTGAATCAAGAAATATTCTTGATATCATGATGGCAGCTGAACTTATTCCATCTAAGAGCGAAGGAAGAAGATTAGTTGAACAAGGTGGGGTATCTATCGATAATGAGAAGGTTACAGATCCTAAATTTGAAGTAGATAAAGAAGAATTTGTATTAGCTAAGGGTAAGAAAAAAGTTGTCAAACTCGTAATAAAATAGTATTATACGTTTGACAGGTGGTGTGCATGAAAGTTATTAAGTGTAAGAAAAATGATTTGTTTGATGATTTACTTATAAGTATGAACTCAAATGAAACAGAAAAAATGTGTTTAGTATATTTAATGACAGTATTTTCTATTGCTTATACGGATTTCTTAAAAAATCCTGTATATTTCTCTGCATTTGAAAGATTTAATCAGTATGCTGCCGATTCAATTATTATTAATAATAAAGAAAATGATATATATGCTAAAATGTTAAGATATCTACAATTATTAAAAACAAATGGCAGATATGAACAATTTAAAGATACAACTCAATATTTATATTTTGATAGAATAGTTAAAGTGCTAAAACTTAATAGACAAAAACGTTATATTCATACTACATTAGAAGCAGATGTAGTTGAGATGACTGTTAAGACTGGATCAAAGTGTGAACTATTAGGTAACATGGACTTTTTAAAAAATATATTAACTGATGATTTATATCATAGAACATTAAATAGTATTCCTAGAAAATAGGAATACTATTTTTATGCAATAAAAAACTACTAGATTACTAGTAGTTTTATTTATTATCTATTATAGAATTCAACGATTAGTTGTTCCTTAATATCAGCAGATAATTCGCTTCTTTCTGGATATCTTACATAAGTACCAGTTAATTTCTTAGCATCGAATTCAACATAAGCAGGTAAGCTTCTCTTGTTTTCTAATGCATTCTTAATAGCTGGATGTTCTAAAGATTTTTCTTTAACAGTAATAACATCTCCAGGTTTAACTTCATATGAAGGAATATCTACCTTTTTACCATTTACTAAAATATGTCCATGGTTAACTAATTGTCTAGAACCTCTTCTTGTATTACTCATACCCATTCTAAATACTAAGTTATCTAATCTAGATTCAAGTAATTTTAAGAAGTTTTCACCAGTTACACCTGACATTTTAGAAGCTTTCTTAAATAATCTATGGAATTGTTTTTCATTTAATCCATAAGTGAATCTAACTTTTTGTTTTTCATCTAATTGGATTTTGTATTCAGAAGCTTTTCTTTTTCTTGATGCACCATGTTGTCCTGGAGCATAAGGTCTCTTAGCTAAATCTTTACCATTTTCTAATGTAGAAAAACCATATCTTCTAGATTTCTTAAAAGCTGGTCCAGTATATCTTGCCATTTTATTTTCTCCTTTCTCTATATTTAACATAGAAAGGGCATCATCTTAATACTAGGGTGTTTAATATCTTTTTCACTTAGGCAGTTAGCTACTAAAGTTATTTCAATTAAACACATTAATATATTAATGATTTGCCTGCCTAACTACGCAATTAGTAATATACATTATATTAGGATAAAAGTCAATTAAATAAGTACAAAAAATGTATTATCATTTAGCCAAAAAACATTTACATACTTTTTTATATTTGTTATAATTTTGAATAGAATAAGAAGGTATGGTATATATGAAGGAACTAATTAATATAGTTAATAGCAAATTTCAAGCCGTTATTGATGAATTAAAGAGTCAAAAAACTACACTTGAAGATAAATTAAAACAAGTTATTGAAGATATTGATAAAAAAGTCATTGTTGCATCAAAATATAAAGAAGATGTTGAAAAGTCAAATAATACTATATCTGATCTTGAAAAAGAAATTGAAAGCTTAAAAAAAGATTTACAAGAGTTACATGATAAGTTTGAAGCATCTGGATTTAAGGCTATAGTTGAAGCAGGTAACAAAGAAATAAATGGTAAGATTATTGAAAATAATACTAAGATATCTGAACAAAAAGAGAATATCAAACGTTACCAAGATGAAGTACAAAATCTTAAAGATGAATTAACTACTCTTAAAGATAGTAAACATAGTCTAGAAAAAGAATTAAACAATACTACAATTGCTTTAAACTATTATAGTACTAGAATAGATGAATTAACTATTTATGCTATTGAAAATAGTGATAAATTATCAGATTATGTTAAAACAAAAGAACAAGCTGAAACAACTGATGAAGAAGAAGATTTTGTTAATAAAGATATAGATGGTGAAATCTTTAAAGAAATAGATGAAATATCAGCTGGTAATAAAGAAATATCTGAAGAAGAATTAAATGAATTATTAAATACTAAGTACACTGAAGATGAAGAGGAGGAAGATGAGGAAGAAGAATTATCTAAGACTCAAATGTTAGATGATGTAATTAGTAAGACACAAGAAATAATTAAGAGTGCTAAAGATGAAGATGAATTCTTATCTTTATTAGATGATGATAAAGAAACTGAAACTTTAGAAGAACCTAAAGAAGAAAAACTAGAAGAACCTGTTGAAGAAGAAATCGAAGAAATTAAGGTTGAAGAACCAACTGAAGAAATCGAAGAGATTAAAGTTGAAGAAGTAAAACCTGAAGAAGAGATAGAAGAAATTGAAACTATACCTGAAGAAACTAAGGAAGAGGAAATTGAAGAAATAGTTCCTCAAGAAGAAACTAAAGAAGAAGTTAAAGATGATGTAATGTCTAATTTAACTACTGTATCTTTAGATAGTATTGATAATGCTAGTTCTAGTAAAGCAGAAGCTAATGATGAAGTAAAAGATACTATTGAAAAGTTAGGTTTAAAATATGATAAATTTGATGATAAGATATCAAAGCTTAGTCATATAGATTATGATAATGCAGTTCGCATTATTGACTGTTTAGACTTACATTTTATAGATACAGAAAATATTTATAAGAATCCATCTATACTTGTAACTATGCGCCCTGACGTATTAGACAAAGTATTAGATTTACTAGAATTAGTTGGTTGTGCTCCTTCTACATTCAATTATATCTTCAAGTATTTGGATAAAATTGATGTTAATAAGCTAGAAGAAAAAGCTAAAACAAAGACTGATAGTGTAATTACATTATTATATGATGTTATCCATAGTGTAGATATTAAGAACATATCTGAAGTTATGGGATTATCTGAAGAAGGTGCTAAGATGCTTGAAAGCAAATTAGATGCTAAAGAATATAATGTAATGTGTGGATTCTCAGATGTAGTAAAAGCTAACTATGATATATTAAATAATTATCATATTAATGATATAAATAAATGCTTTACTGAACATCCTAAGAGATTCTTACTTAACCCAGATATATTTGAAACAATCTTAGATAAATATGATCCTCAAGATTTAGTAAGATGTATCAATAAAAATGTAGCTGTAATAGATAGACTTTAGTCTATCTTTTTTTGTTAATAACTTGTCAAATGTTTGTTCATTAATTCTTGAAGATTAGTATATTTGTTATAATAAAATTGTATAACTATATTTAGGAAGAGGTGTAATTATGAATAAAAATAAGAATATTTTAGTCGTTATTATTATTTGTTTATTATATTTACTTCCTACATTTGTATATGCTACAAACATTGAAATGACTGGTACTGTTGTAAGTATTAGAAAAGGACCTGGTACTAATTATGACAAATTAGGTACTACAAATGATGTAGGTGAACAATATACTTTAAAATCTACAGAGTTAGTTAAGACTGAAAAAGGCTGTGACTCTGGTTATTGGTTTAATATAGATTACAAAGGGGAAAATGCTTATATATGTTCTTCTTATGCAATTATTAAAGTTGAAGAAAAAATAGTAATAACTGAAGAAGCTAAAAATGAATGTGAAGCTTATTTAAAAGAAAAAGGTTTCCCAGTTAGTTATTGGTCTTCTTTATGTGAATTAAAGATTAAACATCCTACTTGGGAATTTGAATCAGTTTATACAGGTTATGATTTTGCTGCAGCTGTTGAAAAAGAACAATGTCGTGGATCAATAACAACTAGTAGTAAAGCTGAATATCAAGATAATACATGTGGTAGAAGTTATGATTCAGGTTATACAGGTGCATCACAAATAGCTAATGCATATTATATGAATCCATTGAACTTCTTAACTGAATCAACTGTATTTATGTTTGAGTCTGCATATATTAATGATGGAGTAAAAGAACACTATGCTAGTATAGTTCCTAAGATATCCAATAATAAATTAGTTAATAATATTCCTAATTTACCACTTTATATCGTTAATGCATCAGCTAGTTCTAATGCCTCAGCAACATTCTTAGCTGCAAGAATAAGAGTAGAATTAGGTTCAGGATTATTATCATCTGGAACTTATAAAGGACAATTACAATCTGCTTTATCTGGAACATATACAACTAGATATGGATATTATTATACTGGTAGTGCGTTTGTTAAAGATTCTCAATATGCAAGCATAGATAACTATTATAATTTCTATAATATTGGTGCATCAGATGGTGATGGTGTAACTCAAAGGGCATTAGCTTATGCTTATAAAAAAAGCTGGGGTGGACCAAATTATACACAAGAAGAGGCTAGACAAGTAGCTGTCAATGGTGGTGCTGAATGGACATATAGAAATTATATAAATGCTGGTCAACAAACTATGTATTTTAATAAGTTTAATTTCAATCCTGAAACTGTTAAGAATAATCATAGTATTGCATCACATGAATACATGACTAACGTAGAAGCTCCATTGTCAGAAGGTAGATCTTTATATAATGCTTATAAGGATTTAAATCTATTAGATTTACCATTTAAATTTGTTATTCCAGTTTATGCAAACCTTAATGCTGATATTAAGAATTCAGATGGTGGTGCAACTGGTGATGATAACAATGAAAATAAAGGATTACTTCCTTCTACCATGGTTATATCTGCAGGATATACATTAGATGGTTCAATAATTAATAATGTAACTAAAGATACTTCAATAGGTGATTTCATAGGTAAGATTTCATCTCAAGGTGGAACAGTTGAAGTATATTCAGATAATAATCGTCTTTATGATGGAACAATTGGTACAGGTATGACTTTAAGAATTGTAAGTGATGCTGGTGAATCTACTTATACAATCGTAATTAAAGGTGATACATCAGGAGATGGAAAAGTAAATGCTCTAGACTTATTACATGTTCAAAAATTTATAATAGGTGAAAAAGACATAACAGGTGTATATTTAACAGCATGTGATACATCAGGAGATGGAAAAGTAAATGCTCTAGACTTATTACAAATACAAAAGAGTATATTAGGATTAAATGATTTATAGGAGGTACTCATGAATAGAATTAAAAAGTTATTAATTGCTGTAATATTATCATTAGGTATATTACCTAGTATAGTATCTGCAGCTACTGCTAATTTCAGTATTTCAGCCCCTTCACAAGGAATAGTAGGAAATAATATAACAGTTACTGTTACTATTAGTTCATCTACTTCTTTAGGTAGTTGGGAAATGGCTTTATCATATGATAAATCATATTTACAATTATCATCTGCTCCAGAAGGTGCAAATGGAACTAAAGTAGCTGATACACATAAATCAGCAGGTAATAAAACAAAAACTTATACATATAAATTTAAAGTACTAAAATCTGGTACTACAACAATATCAACAACATCTACAGATGCATATGATTGGGATTTTAATGTTTTATCTTGTTCAAATGGATCAAAGAAAATAACTCTTAAGACTCAGGCTGAAATAGAAGCATCTTATTCATCAGACGCATATTTAAAATCACTTGGAGTAACAGGATATACTCTTACACCTGAATTTGATAAAAAGGTTAATGAGTATTCTTTAGAAGTTGAAAATGATGTAGAAAAAGTTACTATAACTGGTGCTAAAAATGATTCAAATGCTACGGTATCAGGTTTAGGAGAAAAAGAACTAAAAGAAGGTACAAATAAATTTAATATTGTTGTAACAGCTCAAAAGGGCAATAGTTTAACTTATGTAGTTAGTGTAACAAGAAAGGAATTAAATCCTATTGAAGTGAATGTTAAAGGTAAAAAGTACTTTGTAGTTCGTAAGAAAGCAGATGTTCCTGAAGTAACTATGTTTACTGATACTACTGCAGTATATGGCGAAGATGAAATACCTGCTTTATACAATGAAGCACTTAATTATACTTTAATTGCTTTAAAAGATGAAGAAGGTAATATTAAACCTTTCATTTATAAAGATGGTAAAGTAGAAGATGAATATATAGTAATCACAACTAATACTACAACTATTATTCCTATTGGAATAAATGAAGAAAAGAGTAAGTTAAAAGT
>JAIKYM010000077.1 GCA_024683115.1 Bacilli bacterium | reverse complement strand
AAATGAAAAACACTAACTTAATTGTTAGTGTTTTTATATTCTTGGATATTTGGCTAATAGCATTCTTTTACTTCTAGCTTGTCCGAATTTAATAGCATTAGATATAAAATCCATTTTTACTTCTTTATATCCATTTGAATTAATATATGTATCATGTGGATTTAATACTATATTATTTTTTTCAAAATCTTGTATATCTTTTTTAGAAGCCCTAACAGGTTTATCTGTTTCTATGTCAAAGTATATTTTATGATCAGCATTAGGAGATGAAATTGGTACTTCTCTAGAATAATAATTTGTATCTTGATAAACTATTTCATAATCGTCTACACTCGCACTAGTACATACATATATACCATTTGATTCAGTTATAGTAAATTCATCTAATACATCTTGGATAATATCTTGCATATCTTCACTATCTAATATAGAAGCTTCGGTCTTAGTTAATTCTAAATATTCTTTAACATTTTCATCTTGTAATAATTCTTTAATCCTTTCTCTTATTCTTACTTTCATATTTAGAAGATTTCTAATTGCTATTAATTGTTCTCTTTTCATTTGCTTAACCTTTTTTCTTTGGGCATTTTTTTAGCCATTTCGTAATTCTTATATTCTTCTTCCTCAGTTACATCCTTAATAACCTCTATACACTTAGGAGGTTTAATCTCATCATCTTCACTACTTAATTCTATTTCCATGATGGCTTGATTCTTCCACTCAGGATATAAATCTATTTCAAAGTATTGGTTATTCTCAGTTAAACAATATCTTGTTTTTCTAATTGTATGTAAGTCATTGTCAGCATCCATTAGTAATTTCAAATATTCATTTTGAGTTAACTTTCTTTCAACTTCAACTCTTTTAATATTAGATACTTTTCTTTTCTCAGTTAGATAATATAAATAGTCACCATCTATACCTCTAGCTCTAACTCTTCTTTCAGTTTCATCATCACTCTTTAAATAAGTTTGAGTAATATCTACTTTAGTACAATTAGGCATATTCTCTAATTCTTTAACATTAGGATATTTAATTAAGAACTTTCTTTCTATTTCATATGGTTCTGGTTCTCCAAGGAATGATGCTATTTCTTTTAATAGTCTTTCTAGTTTTTGTTCAAAGTCAGTACTATTATCTATAACCCTAAAGTGTGGGTGTCCTGTCCAAGCATTAATAATCTTATCATCCAACTTTCTTGCATCTTCTATTCCTTCAGTTCTTGCTGCATTGTTAGCTAATGTATATGCTTCTTCTTTTCCTTTAGCTGCACTAACTAAGTGGAATACTGCATCATAGGAATCTCTTTCTTTTGTTTCAGTGGTACCATATTCTTTTAATAATCTTTTAAATTCCACATCTTTAACATATGCCTTACTATCTAATACTCCACGATCACAAACAATTAATACTTTACTGTTGTTCATTGTTTTAGCGGCATCTTCAAATATTTGTTCTTTAATTTTTTGAAGTCTTAAATTATATTGTTGAAAATCATATACTTTTGAACACGATGTAGGTGATACTCCATTTATTATTAATTCAGTCGCAGTTTCAGGAACAAATAATACAGCATAACCTCTTTGAGAAAAATAATTATTAATCCAATTTAATGCTGTGGTCTTTCCTGCACAAGGTCCACCTGTTAATACTATCTTTGAAATATTAACATCTTTTTCCCTTGTAACTTCTAGTAATTCATCTAGAGAAACATTATAAAGAGTTGATAATAATTTAAGTTTATCAATATCAGGTTTAGACTTACCCATCTCCCATTTACTAACTGCTTTATCAGTTACTTCTAGTTCATATGCTACATACCTTTGAGTTAAATTATTTTGAGTTCTTAGTTCATATAGCTTCTTGCCAAATTCAATATCTTTCATAGATAACCTCCTTACAACTAAATTATATAATAATTTAACTCTACTGTTATTAACAATCACTCTACTATTGGTAGAATTTTTAAACAAATAAAAAAGAGTACTAAGTACTCTTAATTAACATTAATATCACCTGTCTTAGTAGATATCTTTATTTCTAATTCAGATTTTCTATCATTGTTATTAACTTTGATATCACCTGTTTTAGAAGTGGCTTCTACATATGCACCAGTTAGTGTATCAACTCTTACATCTCCTGTTGTAGTTTCAATAAATGAATTTTCAGCAACATTTACATTAGAGATTCTAATATCTCCTGTTGTAACTTTAATTTCTACCTTATTATTAACTTTATCAATTTTAATATCACCTGTTTTAGATGTTATATTACAATCAACACAAGAATCAACATTAACATCACCTGTAGTTAAACTTGCATTTATAGATGTTAAGTTACCCATTTTAATATCTCCAGTAGTTATATTAGCTTTTAATGATTTAACATTTCCACCTTCAATATCTCCAGTTTTATCTTCTATTTCAAGTGTAGCATTTTCATAGTCAGCTATTTTAACATCACTTGTCTTAACTTCTACTTTAATATTTTTATCATATTCCTTTGGTAATTTAATTACTATTTTACTTTTAGTAGTTAAGAAACCAAATACTTGATTTTTATCATCTAATTTAACTTCTAAATTACCATTTGCTTCTTTAACATAATAATCCTCTGCATTATCAGAATATAATTCAACTAATACTTTATCATCAGCTGAATGTTCAATAAAAATATCAGCAACATTAGAAT
>JAIKYM010000062.1 GCA_024683115.1 Bacilli bacterium | reverse complement strand
GATATTTAAAATAATATATGATATAACTTTAAATAGAATAGAAGGTATGGTTATGAGAGTATTTAAGAAATTATTATTACTAGTCATTTTATTGATTCCATTTAATTGTATGGCTTTATCTTATAGTTTTAATGAGATGAGAGATGGACAAGATGGGAAAGGTAATAAATTTATATATATTAAGTTAAGTGATATCGGTGAGGGTGTAGATAAAACTGATGAACTTGAATGTTTGGTTGAAAGTGTTGATGTTACTTGTTTAATTGAGCCAGTTGAAGGTTATAAGATTGAAATGAAACGTGTTATGACTGAAAGTGGTGAGTTAATTAAGGCAGATGGTGATATTGCAAGAATAGTATTATCTAATAGTACTAAAGCTGAAGTAACTACTAAAGTAACACTTAAATATGGTGTTGGTACTGTAGAAGATCCTAAAGAAATAACAGCTGACAATGTTAAAATTGGTAAATATGCTCCATTGTCAACTGATTCTACTTTATCTGAATTAAATCTATCTACAGGTATAATATTCCCTGAATTTAAGAAAGATGAAAATAACTATACTATATATGGTATTGAAGATTCTATTAGAAGAATTCAATTCACTTATAAATGCGATAGTTGTAATGTTAAATTTGAAGGCGGTACTAGTACAAGTGGTTCTACCGTATACATTAACAATGGTGAAAACCAAGTTAAAGCTATAGTAACATCACAAGATCAAAACAATACTACAACTTATAATTTTACTGTAATAAGAGGAGCTACTAATTTTAATTCAAATAAAATTAAATCTTTATCTCTAGGAAGTGATTATACCATTACTCCAACTTTAGCTTCTGATGTTTATGAATATTCTGTAACTATACCTAAAAAGATTACAAATATTGAAAACATGCTACAAATTGAACTTGAAGATTCTGGTGCGACAAAAACTGTTGAAGGCGCAAACAAAGTTGATAAAGATGATAACGAAGTTAAAATCACTATTGCTGCTAGAGATGGTGCAAAACAAGAATATATCTTAAAAGTTCATAGAGAAGATACACAAGAAGAAATCATTGAAGTTATCTACTATAAAGATAAAAAAGTAGCATTCATTAATACAGAAAATGTTAGAGAAGAATTAACTGAGGATAAATTTAAAGAAAAATATCCTACTGAATATGCAAAAATTCAAGATAAAACATATAAATTTGATGAAGATGGAAATATTATTAAGAATCAAGAAGTAACTCCAACTCCACAAGAAGAACCTAAGAAGGAAGAAGAACCTAAAAAGGAAAGTAACTTTCCTTGGTTAATAGTAATATTAATTGCTGTTGCTATTATTATCATTGTAGTAGCTGGTATTATAATCTTTAAATCACCAGATGATAAGAAGGGTGAAGAAGATGAAGATGTTAAAGATCCAACTCCTACTAAAGAAGAATTAGAAAAGCTTGAAGCAATTGATACTTATAATGAAGAAGCTCGTTTAATTGCTGAAAATAATAAATTATCTCAAGAAGATGAAATTACTGATGTAGTTGAACCTGTTGAATTTGAGGATGAAGTTAAAACTGAGCCTGTTGTTGATGAAGAAACAGTTGTTAAAACTGAGGAAATCGGTGAATATGTTGATGAAACTAATACTCCAACAATGGATATTGATGAAGCTTTATCTGATTTAATGAATACAAAAGAATATAATTTTAAAGATAAGTAGTTTATAATTACTTATCTTTTTCATTTCTTCTTGCATTTATGCCTAAATAATAGTAAAATACAAAGTGATGTTGGAAGGAGGGAAGCAAAATGGCTAATGTAAAAGTTGAAGTTAAAGGTGGTAACTTAAATGAAGCTTTAAAAAGATTTACTAGAAAAGTTGCTAACAGTGGAGTTCCTTCTGAACTAAAGAAACACAGAGAATATTCTAAACCTGGAGTTAAAAGAAGAGAAGAAAAGAAAGAAATGATTCAAAATTTCTATAAGAGAAATAAAAGAAACAAAAGGGATAGATAATAATATCAATTAAGATTGCTTATATTTAAGTAATCTTTTTTTTGTGATATAATTTAACCTAGAAAGGAGTATATATATGAAAAGAATAAGTTTATTTTTGGTTTTATTATTAACTGTTTTAGTTGCACCTCGTGCATCTGCTTTAACTGCTAAAGCTGATAATACTGTATCTTACAATGAAAACACGTCTGATAATGCCTTCTTTGCTGGAAATATTGTGGATGTTAATTCTAAGATAGACGGTTTAGGATTTACTGCAGGTAATAGTGTTATTGTTAAAGGTAAATCTGATTATGGATTTGTTGCTGGTAATAGTATTAATATTAGCAACTATGAAACAAAAGATTTATTTGTAGCTGGATCTACTATAAATATTTCTGATACTAAAGTTAGAGCTATTTATGCTGCAGGTAATATTATTACAATTCAATCAGATGCTACTACAGTTTATGCAGGAGGTAACAATGTTACTTTAAATGGTACATATGAAGATTTATATGTTGATGCTGAAGAATTCAACTTTAAAGGTACAGTTAAAGGTAAATTAGTTATTAACGATGATTGTAAGGTGAATGTTGAAGAAGGCGCTAAAATAGCTACTACTGAAACTTACAAGGGAACTTCTAAATCTGATGAAGATTTTCAAGATAAGTTATCTGCATTAGTTGCATTTGCAATTGTTGGTAGAATAGTATCTAAAGTTTTACATTTTATTAATATTCTAATTATTGGTTTCTTATTTATCTTATTATTTAAGAAGACAGTTAAGAAAATTGAAAATACTAAAGGTGGAGCTGGATTCATTTTTGCTAAATTTGGATTTGGTTTATTAGCATTATTATTTGTTCCAGTTTTATCTATTATTTTATTAATTACAGGTTTTGCATCTGCATTAGGAGTAATATCATTAGTATTATATGGACTTGCATTATATCTTGGAGAAATAATTGGAACTTTATATGTTGCTAAGTTATTATTTAGTAAGATGAATAATTACTTAAGATATTTCTTGGTATTATTAATTTTATCAGTTATTTCTATAATTCCTATCTTAGGCGGTTTA
>JAIKYM010000059.1 GCA_024683115.1 Bacilli bacterium | reverse complement strand
TAATAATAGTTGGATGTTTATTATTCTTTATGGGTGATAATAGTAAAAACACAAATAAAAAAGAGACAACAACTACAAATGCTATAGTAGATGAAAATCATGAAATAGTTATAACTCTTTTAAATAAATATATATCAGGTGGTTTTACTGGTTATGATAATTGTTTAAAAGATGATGTAGATGAATCTTTAACAATTAAATCTGACAACGGAAATAACTATGCTAAAGTAAGAGGTTATTCAACATATGAAGCATTAATTAAAGATTTAGAGTTGATCATGTCAGATGATTTAATAAATAAAATACCTATTGATAAATTTATTGAAAAAGATGGTAGCCTATATTGCTATTATCCACAAACATTAACTGATCTATTTAATTATGATATTAAAATTGAATCAATTGATGTAAAAGATGAATCAATAACAGGAAGCTTCACATATACAACAGGCGATAAGATAGTTCATAATAAAAAAGTGGAATTAGTTAAAGTCGAAGGTAACTGGATTCTTAATAACGTAACGGGTGAATAGTATTTACACATTTTAATATAATAAAAATGAAACACAGTGTAAAAACGTTTATATTGTGTTTCTTTTATGATATACTAACTTTGTAGAATAGTAGAAGGGTGTTGAAATATATGGTAGAAACAGCACATGTACATAAACAAGATAATTTCTTTATATTTTTCTTTGTTTATTTTTGCTTAGGTGTATATTATACTTTAAGGATATTAGCAACACCATTTACTTTTATATGGAATCTATTCTCAAATGGATTATACAATACAGTAAATGCTAAAGTTACTGATAAAGAGTTATATGGAGCTTACATGGGTAAAACTGAAGCCCAAGAAGTTGCAGAACAAGTTAAAGAGAAGAGTTTAGCTGCTAAAACAGTTACTAAAGAAATTAGAGTTAATAAGAGTTTAATAAATGCAAGACAAAACTTGATAAATACAATTGATGCTAACGATGAAGTTAGACATGAAAGACCTGTAACATATAAATATGTTGCATTGGATCCAACAGGAAAACAAGTATCAAATATTTTCGTTGCTTATTCAAGAGTAGAAGTATATACATTCCTTGAAAATGAAGGTTATAAAGTATTTAAAATTGAAACTAGCCCATGGATTGAAAAATTCTATGGTGAAAGTGCTTTTGCTAATCATAAGATAAGTAATAAGAACATAGTATTCTGGTTAGATCAATTATCAACTTATATTAGAGCTGGTATTCCATTAACTGATGCAATGCGTATTTTAGCAAAGCAAATGGGTAAGAATATGAATATCAACCGTGTATTTAATTCAATTGTTTATAACTTAACATTAGGTGAATCATTCTCTAACGCACTTGAAAAGCAAGGTGAAGCATTCCCTGCTTTATTAGTTAATATGGTTAAGTCTGCTGAAGCTACAGGAGATTTAGAGGGAACACTTGAAGACATGGCTAAATACTATCGTGAAGTTGAAACAACTCGTAAAGATATGATTCAAGCTTTATCATATCCTGCATTAGTATTTGTATTTGCAATTGGTGTTGTTATATTCATGTTAGTTTATTTAATACCACAATTCGTAACTATTTATAATACTGCTAATGTTACATTAAATCCTATAACAGCAGCAATTATAAATGCCTCGGGATTCATGAAGGCTAATTTGTTCTATATATTCTTAACAGTTGCTATTATAATTGGTGTATTCTTAATACTTTATAAGAATTTAAAAGCATTTAGATATACTGCTCAAACGATTGCAATGAAAATACCTGTATTAGGTAAAGTAATTATATATAAAGAGATGACAATATTTACTAAGACATTCTCATCTTTATTAAAGAATAACGTATATATTACAGAATCAATGGATATTTTAGGTAAAGTTACTACAAATGAGATATATCGTGAAATAATGATTAATACAATTAATTGTATCGGTAGAGGCGAAAAAATATCAGTAGCCTTTAAAGATAATTGGGCAATTCCTGAAGTTGCCTACTATATGATGGTTACTGGTGAATCAACTGGTCAATTATCTGAAATGATGGGTAAAGTATCTGATTATTATTCAGAACAACACAAATTAATCGTTAATACATTAAAGACATTAATTGAACCAATTTTAATTGTATTCTTAGCTGTTGCAGTAGGATTTATCTTAATTGCTATAGTTGTACCAATATTCTCATTATACGGTCAAATACAACAATAACACTAGGAGGGGAACAAGATGACGCTTTTAACAATTTTGATGTTTGTCGTTGGTACATTCTTTGGATCTTTCTATTGCTGTTTAGCTAATAGGTTATCTAAAAATGAATCTATTATAAAGCCAGGTTCCCATTGTGAAAATTGTAAACATAGATTAACTTGGTATGAACTCATACCAATTTTTTCTTTTATTATACAAGGTGGTAAATGTAGAAAGTGTAAGATTAAACTATCTTATGAATACTTAATTGTTGAAATTGTAACTGGTTTATTATTTATGTTATCATTTGCTATTTATCAATTTAGTTATTCTACATTAACTATGATTGTATTAAGTTCATTGTTAATAATCA
>JAIKYM010000048.1 GCA_024683115.1 Bacilli bacterium | reverse complement strand
TACTTACAGTGATAAATTGAATGATACTCAAGAAATATATGATGAGATTAAGAATTCAGAACCTTTTACAGTTAAAGGTTATACTGTAACAATAACTTATAACTCAACTAAAAAAACAGTTGATGATGGTGATGACTTACCTGAAGTTGAAGATGATAGAGCTCCTTTAAAGATTTATTTATTAAATCCTGATTTAATTAAACAATCTTTAAGAGAAGTTGCTTCTACATTTATAGGTGAAGATGAATTAAAAAGTTATGAAAATGGAACTCAAGTAGAAATTGGTGATACAGGAGAAAAGATTACATCAGTTTACTTTGATGAAACAATCACAATTAAAGAATCATTAATATCTACTGAGCAAAAAATATTTACTGATGAAAAAGAATTAACTAAGTATTTATTATATGGTACTCTTGATGAACAGGAAAAATATACTGTTAAAGAGGGAGAAGACTTATACAAGATAGCTGAAGAACACAAGTTAAATATTGAAGAATTATTAATAGTTAATCCTAAATATCCTAGTGGTAGTGCATTATTATCACCAGGAGAAGAATTAAATGTTGGATTAATTAATCCTTTAGTATCAATAACTTATAATAAGGTTGAAGTAGCTGATGTAGAAGTTCCATATAAGACTGAAATTGTTAAGAATGATAATAAATATATAGACTTCCGTGAAATAACTACACATGGTGCAAATGGTATTAACAGAGTTACACAAGATGTTAAATATATTAATGGTGAAGTAGCAAGCTTAAAAATTACTCATTCAGAAGTAGTTAAAGATCCTGTAACTGAAATAGTTACTAAAGGTACTAAGAGTATGGGTTCATATATTAGTTATAACAGTCAAGAATTTGCTACTGGTGATTATAGTTGGCCTACATTATCTCCATTTAAGATTACATCAAGATTTGCATATCGTTGGGGTGAATTCCACAGAGGTATAGATATCTCTGGACCTGGATATGGTTCACCAATATTTGCAGTAGCAGATGGTGTAGTATTTAAGTCAGGATGGGGAACAAGAGAAGGTTACTATGTAACTATTAAACATGGTGAAGATTTATATACACAATATATGCATTTAACTAAAATATTGGTGTCTACAGGACAACATGTATCTAGAGAACAAAAAATAGGAACAATGGGTTTAACTGGTGCTGGTGTTACAGGTGTTCACTTACACTTTGGTGTATGGGTTGGTACTCAACCATATTATCCTGGATCAACAGTATTAGATCCATGTAAGAGTTTATTCAGATGTTAATTACAGTATTAGCATCAGGTTCTAAAGGTAATATTACTTTAATACAAGTTAAAGATAAAAATATATTAATAGATTTAGGGATGAACTATAAGTATTTAGTTGAGTCCCTTTCTTTATATAATTTGGAACCTAAAGATATAACTCATATACTTATTACCCATGGCCATAAAGACCACGTTGGTGCTTTAGATACATTTATTAAAAAGAATAATCCAATCATATATGTAACTGATGGAATACTTGAAGATGTACCTCAGTTAAATTTCTATGATAATATTTCATTAGAAGATAAATCATTTAATATAGATGAAGATATTCATGTAGAAACATTTAATACATCCCATGATGCAAAAGGTTCAAGAGGTTATATAGTAAGTTATGATAATAAAGATTTAGTATATGTTACTGATACAGGTTATATTAATCAAAGAATAATACCTAAAATAACAAATAAAAATGCTTATATATTTGAATCTAATCATGATGTTGAAATGTTAATGCATGGAAGATATCCTTCATGGTTAAAACAAAGAGTATCATCTGATGTAGGACACTTATCCAATGGACAAGCAGGAACTTATTTATCTAAGATAATAGGTGATAGAACTAAAGTAGTTGTATTAGCCCACTTATCAGAAGAAAATAATACACCTGAAATAGCATTAGATACAGTTAAAGAATATTTACTTGATAATGATGTTAAATTTGATAATATAATATGTGCAAAACAAAAAGATAGATTGGAGATAAATCTATGATAAATATTATATGTGTAGGCAAATTAAAAGATAAATATCTTGTAGATATGTCTAATGATTATTTAACAAGATTAACTAAATATCATAAAGTAAATATAATTGAATTAAAAGATAGTAATATTAAATCTCCTTCAGC
>JAIKYM010000047.1 GCA_024683115.1 Bacilli bacterium | reverse complement strand
AATATTTATAGTTATAATAATATAATACTAAATATCTGATTAGCTGTTATAAATGTATGAATATGATCATATCTTAGGAAATCTGTTAAGAATTTAACTATCGATACAACTAATAAACTAATATATGTTATGTTCTTTTTATCTTTAAACTTATTTAATATAAAGAATAAAACTAAATTTAATATTACTTCTAATAATTGAACAGGAAATACAAATTCATCTAATACATCTATATATTTGACTGAAAAAGGACCAGTATATGGTATTCCATGACAGCAACCTACTATAGTGCATGCTATCTTAGATAAACCATATATTAAAGGTAAACTAAGTATAGAATACTTAATAATCTTTTTATTACATGGGAATATATACTCATATATAATTGAAGCTAATACTACTCCTAGTAGTCCACCATAAGCCGATAATCCAGCATGAAGTAGATCTATTCCTTCGTTTATATTAACTAAAATTGTATAGATTTTGCCACATATAAAAGCAAATGCTACAAACATAAAGAAATAATACAATAATAGTTTCTTATCTATTCCTTCTTTTCTTAAATTTTTATATATATAAATACATCCAATTAATACAGATAATACAACAATTATTCCATATATTGGAAAGTTAATCTTATGAACTACCATATTAACAATTTCTACATGCGTAAGCACATGCTAATATTAATAATACACTTCCAATTATACCTATAGCAAATAAAGCAATATATATCCACATTACAATCTTAGCTAATTTATTCTTAGGATATTTAACTCTAGCTACAATCATAAGTACTATAGCGGCTAATGTACATACACCTGATAAAGCAGATGAAATAGCAGTTATTCTACTTCCAGCTGAAGTAGATGCTGATATACCAGCAGATAAAATAGATAAAGCACTAGGTCCAAAGAACAATCCTAGAGATATTAATGATAAATTATTAGCTTTTTTATCATCTTCAGGACTTATTTGTGCTTGTTGTGGTTGTTGATAAACTCCTAGTTTTCCTCCACATTTAGTACAAAATGATGCACCTTGAGGTAATTGATTTCCACAGTTTGGACAATAATTCATAATATCACCTAATATCATTATAAAAAAAATAGTTATAATTATATATAACTATTTATTATCTTTTACAATTTCTTTGTAATCTCTAGGGTATTTACTAGGAGTTTTATCTAATTTTTTTATTTTAATAATATTTCTAGTATCACCATTTGGTAAATTGAATGATATTACATCTACCACTTTACCATTTATTTGAGTAATAATTGATATAGCATCCTCTAATTCGCTATTTAAGATACCTTTTAGAGGAATAAAATAACCTCCAACACTAACAAGTGGTAAACATAATTCAGTTAGTTCTTTCATGTTTTTAACAGCTCTTGCAGTTACTACATCAAATGAATCTTTATGATTTTTTGCATATATTTCAGACCTATCATGTACTGTTACTACATTAGATATACCTAATTTACTAATTAATTCATTTAAAAAGTTAATTCTTTTATTATTACTATCTAATAAAGTAACTTTTAAATTAGGATAAACTATAGCTAATACCATACCAGGAAAACCAGCACCAGTACCTACATCAATAAGTGAATTAATTGTTGATAAATCTATACTTTTAACTATTGTTAAAGAATCATAGAAGTGCTTTAAATAAACATCTTCTTTACCCGTTATAGCAGTTAAATTAGTATGAGAGTTATATTCAATTAAGAAATTATAATAAATATCAAGTTTATTTAAGATATCATCATTAATTTCAATGTTTAAATCTTTTAAGTTATTAACAAATTCTTCAATATTCATATTACTTATTATATTCTTTCTTTAAATATATAGTTAAAACAGCTATATCTGCAGGATTAACTCCCGAAATACGTGATGCTTGGGCAATAGTTAAAGGCATAACTTGTTTTAACTTTTGTCTTGCTTCACTTGCTAAGTTCTTAATATCATCATAGTTAATATCAGAAGGAATCTCTTTTTCTTCTAGTTTAAGCATTCTTTCTACTTCTTTATTAGTTTTAGCTATATAACCTTCATATTTAACTTGTATTTCAACACAATTGAATACTTC
>JAIKYM010000016.1 GCA_024683115.1 Bacilli bacterium | reverse complement strand
CAGGCTTTTCTGTAGATGATGAATCTAAAGAAATGTCTACTCCATCGAAATAGATGATCCAACTATTCTTTTTGAATGTTGTATTTCCAACGATAGATAATGTACTAGTGATTAAAGCACTTCCAATTGTAATTGATAATAATCCTAATAGGACCATTAACATTACTATTACTTTCTTCTTATTTTTCAACTTTTCATATACTCTTTTTACCATAGGACATTCTCCACCATCTATTATCATAATACTACTAAAATTATATCATTTTTCAGTATATTTTTAAAGGGAAAATATAACTTTTTTATCCCATTTTATCAATAAAAAAAGACTTAGAAATTAATCTAAATCTTTTTTTGTTAATTACATAATAAATTCTAGAATACAGTATTGATATCCTGTTTCTTCATCTGTTCTTGTAACTACTTGATAATTCTTTTCAACAGCTGATGTTATATCTCCTTCAGCTCTTGCTCTTGTTGAACCGATTATCTTTCCATCATAGAAGTTCATTGTTCCATTTCCCATTGATGATCCTATACCAGTAGTACTTCCTCTTGCTTCAATATGAGGATCAGTATCTGATACATCTCCTTGTTGTGTTCCACTTCCATCATATGTTCCTATAGTCATTGTTCCAGCACTCATATATACACCATATGCAGTTGGAGCAGTTACTATCATACTTCCACTTTCAATATTTGCTGTTCCATTAGCCATTTGAACACCATATCCTGTAGAAGATGCAGTAATATTCATTTCTCCACCTGTCATTGTTATAGTACCATTATTTACTGATAAACCATATGCATTTGTAGAAGATGTAATTTCACATGTTCCACCAATCATAGCAATTGATCCAGTTGTAGCAGTTAAACAATAACTTGTAGGTCCACTTATTGTTGATGTTCCGTTTCTATATGTTATAGAACCTCCATTAACTTGTGCAGCACGTCCTATATTTCTACCTTCAATTGTAGAAGTTACATTCTCTGCAGTAATTGTTCCAGGACTTTCAGCATAAACAGAAGAAGCATCATTAGCTTTAATATTCATTAAACCTGTTGATAATGTAGCACTTCCTGAGTAAGCATAAATACCCATAGCTTGTTCAGCATCTGGAATTGTAATACTTACATTTCTTACTTCAGTTATATTTGAACTATTAACTTCAATTGCTCTAACATAATATCTATTAGTTATAGATAACTTATCAGATGTTGAATGTAAGATTCCTCTATTTTCAAATACTCTGTAAGTTCTATTTCTATAATAATCACCTGAGAATATATATTCACCAGATAACGAATTAAATGTTCCTGTGTTATAAACCATTCTTTCAGCATATCCATTATTAGTTCCATTTGTATTTCTTAAAGTTACATTAACACTTTCAAATTGAAGAGTTCCCGAATTTGTTATGAAGTTATATTCGCCAGATGTGTCATATACATAAGTATTAGTAATATTCTTTATAGTAGATCTACCAGAATTATTAATTGGTCCATTAATAATACCACCTGTAACATTTAATGTTCCAGTTCCATTTGAATTATTAACTTTACCATAAAGATTACAATTATTTGATACTTCTATTACACCTGCGCCATTGTTATATAATGCATTTTCAGCTCGAATTGATGTATTACTAATTGTAACATTTTCAGCTGTATTGGTATAAATACCATACGTTGCTCCAGTAATATTTGAGTTTGTTACATTTAATTCACCAGCAGTATTAACAGCTTGTCCATTAGATGTTAATACACTACCACTTATTGTTACAGTAGTACGTACACCAGTAGAAATTATATCTGTACCTTCAATAGTACTATCTACAACACTTACATTAGCATCAGTTCCAGCTGTTACTATATTATGTCCTGTTATATTAACAGTATCTAATATAACTTCTGATTCTTCAGCACTATTTATTATGTCATATCCAGTTACACTAATCTTATCAAGTGTAACAGTTTTATTATTTGCTATTAATGTATTAGATACGGTAGACGTTAATCTGACTCCTTGAGTAAGAGTTGAATCTTCGATTGTCAATGTCCCATTATTATTTATAGTTTTATTAGTTATGAAATTATGGCCTTTTAAATCTAGAGTAACAACCTTATTAGGAACTGTAATGTCATAAGAAACACTTACATCTCTTGTTAATTCAAGAGTATCTCCATCATTAACTTCAGCAAATGCATCTTGTACATTATTATATGTTTTATCTTGTTCTACATTACGTATCTTGTCTGTTGCAGGTACAAGGTAAGCTACAGTTAAATCTTCAGAAGTATAAACTGTACTAACATTATAACCATACATGTATTGATTTGATAGTTTAGAGTTACCGATGTAGCCAGAACCACCAGCACCAGGTGCAAATTGTCCTTGGCCTCCACCGTAGTAGCCTCCGCCACCTCCAGAACCATCTGAACATACACCACCATTGTAAGAATCACCTAAGCCAAATGATGCATATCTATCAGCATAAACAGAATAACTATATCCTGATTTACCACCACCACTTTGTGTTCCACCAGTTGGTCTCACATAGTAATTATGATTTCTGTTTGTCCATGTTGGTGAATTTCCGATATAACCACCGGCTTCAGCACCAACACCATAAGCAGCATAAAGGTAGAATCCACCTCCGCCACCTCCGGCAGCAATTAATAACTCATCTTGAGAACCTTCAAATTCAGATAATAATCCAGATGTAGTAGCTATATGAGTAGCACCACCACCTCCGGCTCCATATCTTGGATCTCCATTACAGTTATTACCATAACCATTACCACCACCGTTATAACCGCCTCGTGCAATACCAGCATTATTTGATGATGAACCCTGTCCACCGACATTAATATAAATCTTTTCACCAGATTGTAAATCAACATTTGCAACTGAATAACTACCATAACCTCCACGATATGAAGAAGTAGCAGTACCACCTTGTGCACCCCATACTTCTAATGTATATGTTCCTGTACAAAGTGGAACAAATTCTTGTTCACCACCAGTGTAATCAAATGTATATGCAACATTAGATACACTTGCACAATAATCATCATTATATCTAAATTTAGCATATAATGTAGCACTACTATTAACGATAGTATTTTCAGTAACTTTTAATGTATAGTTTTCATCTAAATACCAACCTTCAAATAACAAGTCGTCTTGATCAATTACAGGAGGAGCAATATCTCCTAAAGGTTGACGTGAACTATATATTAAGTAATCATTTTCAATGACACCATAGTTTGTTGATAAAGAAATAATAATTTGTTGAGCAATTTCTTTTAGTTTAATCTTAATAGCACCATTACCTTGTTTTGAACAATCAGATTCAGGAGTACTATTACTACATTCATTAGAAATTGTCTTAGTATCTTCATCTTCAGATTCAGTACAGTTATAGCATGCCATCTTCTTGTTTTCTAATTGTGAATTTCCAATATATCCTGAACCACCAGATCCAGAACCTAGATAATATCCACATTCACCATATCCTTGATAGCCACCTCCAGAAGCTCCAGAGAATCCACCTAGGTAACCACCACCACCGGCAGCATTACCATTAGCATCTTCGCCTTGTCCGAATCTATAACCGTATGTTTGACTTGAAATACAATATGTTTGTTGAGTAGATGTATTAGTATTATAGTTTGAATATGCTCCAGAACTCATGAATCCTCCTCCGGATCCACCATATCCCCATCTTGCAGCAGTAACATGGTTGACTTGATCTCTAGCACCACCGCCACCACCAGCAACAATGATTATTTTATCTCTATCATTTTCTAATTCAGATAATAATCCTGTTCTTGTAGCAATGTGAGTTGCACCACCACCAGAACCAGTCATATGATTAACTGAACCATTACCGACAACATACCCACCACCGTTGTATCCACCAACTAGTGATTGACCTTGTCCAGTAGCACCTTTACCAGCACCACCAATATTCATAAATAGTTTTTCATTAGCTATTAAATATATACTACCAGTTGCATATCCACCGTAACCACCGTGATAACCAGATAAACTTCCTCCTTGGGCACCCCAAGCTTCTATTTCATATGTACCACTTATTGGTACATTAAATACTTGTTCATCACCAGTGTATTCATATTCATATTCTGTTTCAATATAAGTTATCTTAACATAACCATTACCTTCTTTTGCACAATCATTTGTAGGATCACTCGAATGACATGAATCATATCCATTAGATAAAGTCTTAGTAGCTGTTTCACTAGAGATTGAGCAGTTATAGCAGTACATGTGTTTATCAGATAATAATTCATTTCCGATATAACCAGAACCACCACCGGCTCCACCCCAGACACCACCGGCTCCACCACCGTACCAGCCACCGCCAGCACCAGTGCCACCGCCGTATCCAGATACATTAGTTAATGCTGAAGAACCACCTAAACCAAATGAACCTTGATTTGGAACAGCTCTCATGTAATGATTATAACTTCCTCCTTCAGTTTGTGTTCCACCTAAACCAGTTGAACCGTCACCATTTGGAGGCATGTCACCAGCACCACCGACGTAGCCACCGCCAGTACCACCTTGTGCATAAGAAATTCCATCAGAAGCTCCACCGCCACCACCACCGGCAACGATAAGAACTTTGTCTTTTGAATTTTCAAGTGTTGATAGTAAGCCAGACTTCTTAGCAACTGAAGTTGCTCCACCACCACTTCCATTATATGTAGTTTCATCATACCAATAGTAAGCATTACCGCCACCATTGTAACCACCAGCATAATCTGTATTTTTAGATGATGCAAATTGTCCTTGACCACCTACATTAATGTATAATTTATCATTTTGTCCTAATGTTACTTTACCAACTGAATATCCACCATATCCACCAAGACCTTGTGAATCACTATATGCAGTACCACCTTGTGCACCCCATACTTCTATTTGATAAGTTCCTGGAATAGTTGGTGTAAATATTTCTTCTTGTCCAGTGTAGTTATAAGTATATACCAAACTAGAATTACTATTATTAGAAGATGCCGAACTAATATTAGTAAGAGTTATTCTTGCATGACCATTACCTGAATGTCCATTAGAAGATGAACCGTCAGGTTGAATTTGTCCAACATATTCGCCTTTTGAGCTTGTCCATACATACCCCATACCATCAATCATTTGAGTATCAGTAAATACTTTACCACTATAATGATTTGGTTGACCAGTATGAACTATAGATGAATCAGTTGATTGATTTGAAATAGCATTGCAGCCTTCTTTACCAGATATAAATGATGATCCACCGCCACCTCCGGCTCCGTAATCACCACCAGCAGATCCACCGTAGTAGCCTCCGCCACCACCACCAGTTACTCTAAATGCTTCATTAGTTGATCCGCCTTGACCAAATCCAGCTAATACTTCACCTTTGTCATATCCTGTTGTATTTTGTGCGGCTCCACCACCGATTCTACTCCATCCAGAAACAACTGGTCCTTCGCCATCATAACCATTTAATCCACCGGCTGAT
The DNA here is from genome assembly GCA_024683115.1 of Bacilli bacterium. GTDB lineage: Bacteria > Bacillota_I > Bacilli_A > RF39 > UBA660 > UBA6985. Next base: position 2,120 of record JAIKYM010000016.1, on the reverse strand, counting down.
CCTCCATTACCAGCATTAGTACTACTGTCATAGTGAGCTCCACCGCCACCACCAGCAGCAACCATAATTCTTGATTTTAAACTGTCAAAGTCATTATAATTTCCACTTACAAGTCTAACATCAGTAGCTCCACCACCAGAACCATTATATATACCTTGGTTACCTGATGTTCCACCACCATTATAACCACCAGCAGCTGGTAAATATCTTGTACTAGTCCAGTTGCTACCAACGGCAGCTCCACTACTTCCATTAGTAGTTCCAGCACCACCGACATATATGTATAATTTTGTTCCTTTTGTTAAATCAATAGTTCCAGAAGTATAACCACCTTTTCCACCTACATAAGTACTATCTCCATCTCCACCGGATGCTCCCCAAGCTTCAACAGTATATCTACCTGTATATGGTGCAGTGAATTCTTGATAACTACCAGTATAATCAAAATCATATTTAACACTGACATTACCACTACTATTACTACTACCTATTTCATCAACAATTGTATAATTTGTTTCTGAAGTTTGAGTATTGTTATGTTGATTATATGTAATCTTAGCATATCCATTTCCAGTTTTAGCTGCTTTTGATACAGCTTCTGCTGATACAGAAGTAGTACTTAATGTTCTAATACCTTTTTGATACTCTAACATTTCTTCTCTATCCTCAAAGATTTCATAACCATCTTTAATATTATTTATAATTCCATTGTAAGCTTTAACTCCACCTTTTAATCTACCTGAATAGAATGAAGTTGTTCCTGATGTAGTATATACACCATATAAACCACCAGAAATATTTGGATTATAAATATCAACTTGTTCATTTACATCACCAATTGTTGTAGTGTAGTTTTGTGTTTGATAAACACCATAAACTTCACCTTTAACAATACCATCTAAAACTGTAAGTGAACGAGTTTGAGATTTAGAATTATGTAATCCTATTCCAATGTAACCAGATGTAATTGAACCACTGTTAAGATTAATTATAGATTCAACACCTGTAGAATTATCTGAATATACACCATATGCATAAGGTCCAGGTGCTTCAATAGTCGAGTTATTAATATTTAATATTATATAGTCGGCATAAACACCATAAGCATTATCATTACCAGCATATACAGATACATTATTTAAATTAAATCTACCATTACTTCTTAAGCCTGAAGCTTTTTCTGCAGTAAATACAGTATCAGTAACTGTCGCATAAGCCCAGTCCATAGAAGCCATAGCATAATTATCTTTTGACTTAGATGTTGTCTTAATCTCACCACCAGTAATTGTAGAATCACAATAATATAAGTAAACACCATATGTTGCACCAGTAACATTTGTATTAGTCATAGTTAAAGTTGCTTTAGTACTTGTATTAGTAGAAGAATCATCCATAATACCTGTAGCACCAGTTGATGTAATTTCACTATTCTTTATTATTAATGAACTACTATCACCAGTATGATAAATACCATTACCTTTAGCTTCAAGTGTTAAATCATCAATATTCATAGTATTTGATGTACCACGATGATTAATACCAACACCATTTGCTGTAATTTCATTATTGTTAACAGTAGATATACAACTATTACCTGTACTACTAATACCAGTTCCTGATGAAGTAATATCATTATTTGTTATTGTTGATGTTATACTTCCACCAATCATATTAATACCTGTAGTACCTGCAGTAATAGTATTGTTATCTATTGTAACTATACTATTAGCACCTGATATTGTATAACCAGTACTTGCATTAATATTGTTATACTCTGAAACAATAGTATTACTTGTTCCACTTGTATTAACCGCTGTTCCATTAGACTTAATATTACTATGAGTAATTTCTATTTCATTTAATGTTCCAGAAGAATTAATAGAAGTTGAACTTGTATTAAATTCTGTATTAGTAATAGTTAAAGTATTTGAAGCACTATTAAGTTCAACACCAACACTATTAGATTTGATACTAGAATCTGAAATAGTTATTGTTCCATTTCCTTGGTTAACTCTTATACCATATGATCCAACATTTGTACTTGAATTACTAAATGTTATATCTTGTCTTACATCTGTTATTATTCCATTTCCACCTGATAATGTGGAATTGTTCATAAC
>JAIKYM010000015.1 GCA_024683115.1 Bacilli bacterium | reverse complement strand
CAGGCTTTTCTGTAGATGATGAATCTAAAGAAATGTCTACTCCATCGAAATAGATGATCCAACTATTCTTTTTGAATGTTGTATTTCCAACGATAGATAATGTACTAGTGATTAAAGCACTTCCAATTGTAATTGATAATAGTCCTAATAGGACCATTAACATTACTATTACTTTCTTCTTATTTTTCAACTTTTCAAATACTCTTTTTACCATAGGACATTCTCCATCATCTATTATTTTCATTATTACATTAAGTATATCATTTTTAGCCGAAATTATAAAGAAAAACAAGCATATTTTTAAGCAAAAATAGCATATTTTTTTCAATAAAAAAACTAGAGTTTTCACTCTAGTATATTTTATAAATTATCTCTATCTCTTAAGAATGGAGGAATATCAAATTCTTCATCAATTTTTGATGTAGCTGAAGATGTAGAACCACCTTCATCATCATCCTCATCATCGTAAGCTGGAGTATAAGGAACATCATCTAAAGTTGCCTTATCATCATCGAATCCAGTAGCTATAACAGTTACGATTACTTCATCGTTTAAAGCCTCATTAATTACAGCACCAAAGATAATATTAATATCAGTTTGTGCAGCTTGTCTAACTACTTCAACAGCATCATCTGCTTCGAATAAAGTTAATGAATTTCCACCTGTAACATTGATGATAGCATCAGTTGCACCATCTATAGATTGCTCTAGTAAAGGACTAGAAACAGCTTGACGAGCAGCTTCAATGGCTCTATTTTCACCAGTTCCTAAACCAATTCCAATTAATGCACTACCACGGTTTTCCATTACAGATTTAACATCAGCAAAGTCTAGGTTAACTAATCCAGTAACAGCAATTAAGTCTGAAATTGATTGTACACCTCTATGTAATACATTATCTACCGACTTAAATGCATCAGTAAATACTGTAGCCTTATCAATAATATTTCTTAAGTTATCATTTGGAATTACGATAATAGTATCTACATGTTGTTTTAATTCATCAAGTCCAATTATAGCTTGATCCATTCTCTTTTTACCTTCAAATTTAAATGGTTTTGTAACAATTGCAACAGTTAAAGCACCAATATCTTGAGCTATTTCAGCTATGATTGGAGATGCGCCTGTACCTGTTCCACCACCTAAACCGCATGTAACAAATACCATGTCAGCGCCGGTTAAAGCTTTTCTGATTTCATCTCTAGATTCTTCAGCAGCAGCTCTACCCATTTCAGGATTTGCACCAGCACCTTGACCTTTAGTTGTATTCTTACCTAATTGTAATTTAAATTCTGCAGGCGATGCATTTAATTGTTGTAAATCTGTATTGGCAGCAATAAACTCTATGCCTTTTACGCCATAGTCAATCATTCTGTTAACAGCATTACAACCGCCGCCGCCTACGCCAACAACTTTAATTCTTACAATTGGATTTCCATATTGATCAGTATTATTACTCATAAATTCACTCCTTAATTATCGAAGAATATTCCGAAAACTTTATTTATAACAGAATCATTATTTTTATTCTTTCCATTACCACTTAAAGTTTCTAATTCTTCTTGATTAAACATAGAATATTCTCTATCTCTTAGTTTTAATTTTTCATCGAAGTATTTAATCATACCCACAGAACATGCATATTTATTATCTCTTACTCCAACTATATTTATTTTACCAATTTTAGCTAGAGGTCCAAAGACACTTTCCACTTCGTATGTAAAGCCCTTAAATTCTGAAAGGCCTCCTGTTATAATTATATAACTTATTTCTTTCTTTGTTAAGTAGTTAATTTCATTTTTAGCCATATTAAGAATTTCATGTAAACGAGACATGACAACCTCTGTAACTTCATATTGATTAATTGCAACTTTTTCACCTAATGTATTAACAACTTCCATATTTGTTTTAGGATTAGCATTTCTTTTATTAGCTAAAGCAAATTTTTCTTTTAATTCCTTAGCTTTTTCAACATCTAATTTATAGATAAACGCAATATCTTGTTCAACTAAATTACCACCTATTTGTAATACTTTGTTATTAACAATTATTCCTTTGTTTATAACACCTATATTAATGGTATCTGAACCAATATCAATGATAACACCCGTATTATCGTTAACTAATGATTCACTTTTAGATAATAAATAATCTTTATTAGCATAGAAAGAACCTATAGAAGGAGTCATTACATCAACAACTTCACATCCACATTTTTCTAATACTTTAGCAATAACATAAATATCTCTTTTTGGTACAGTTACAATTACAGTTTTAACTTGTAAAGATGTACCTTTTGCGCCTTTAGGATTAGGTACAGTTATATCATCAACTTTATATTTAATAGGAATAATTGTAACTATTTCATTCCCTTGAGGAATATTACCTTTTACAGATTGTTGAATTATTTTTTGTATACCAGTAGATGTAACTTCACCATCTTCTGTTATATCTATTTGTGCTTCACCAATGCTGAATTCACAAGCATTTTCACTAACACTTATTAACATTTTATTTATCTTAATTCCTAAGTTTTCTTCCGCTCTTTTTAATATTTTTTTGATAGCATATTCAACTTCATCAGGATTAACTATTTCACTTTTTTTTACGCCACGAGATGGTTCATCTAGGGCACACAAAATATTAGTATTTCCATTTAATATTTCAGCTACTACAAGTTTAATTTTTGATGATCCAATATCTAAACTAGATAATACTTCTCTCATACAAATGCACCCTATTCTATAAATAATATTATACTATAATTACCTATTAAAATAAAGAATAAATGTGATATAATTAAGATGGTGATTAAAATGATTTTCATTACAATAATGGTTAATAAAATAATTACTTTTATTTTAAGAGTTATTTTAAGAAAAGATGGTTCAGTAATGCCTGGACATATAGCACATAAATTAGATGCAGATATATTAAATAAATTAACTTATCCTAAATTTGTTATAGGTGTTACAGGTTCATCTGGTAAAGGCTCAACCACTAGATTAATAGCAAAAATCTTAACAAATAATAAATATAAAGTAGTATGGAATAAAAATGGTTCAAATATAACTAATGCATTAACTACATTAATACTTAATAATACTAATCCTTTTACTAAAAAAATAAAATGTGATGTATTATTATTAGAAATAGATGAATCTTCTTTCTATAATGTATTTAATAAAAAACAATTAACACATTTAATTGTAACAAACATGACAAGAGACCAAGTAGCTCGTAATGGAGAACCAATACTTGTATATAATAAAGTTAAAGATTCTATAAATGATCAAACACATTTAATACTAAATGCTGATGATCCTTTAGTATTAAGATATACTATTGATACAAATAATACATACACCAAATATGGAATATTAAGATATGATAAAGATTATAATACGCCTATTGGTGATACACTAGATTCAACATATTGTCCTAGATGTAAGAAACCACTTAAATATCATTTTTATCACTATGGAAATATTGGATCATATTATTGTAAAACATGTGAATTTGGAACTAATCCATTAGATTTCAAAGCTAAAGATATAAACTTACAAAACAATTTTATGACTATAAATGATCATATAGTTAAACTAGACCATGGTGCATTCTTCACTGCATATGCTACTCTAGCTGCTTATACGACATGTAGCATTATAGGTTTAGATGATGAAAAAATAATGAATGTATTAAATAACGATTATAAAGAATCTAACATAGCTAATATGTTTAGAGTGGGTAAAAGAAAAGTTGAAATGATAGATTCTAAACCAGAAAACGCTCTATCATATGAACAAACATTAGATTATATTAATGAACAAAAAGGATTTAAAACTGTAATAATTGGTTTTGATAATGTATCCAGAAGATATCCACTAAACGATTTGTCTTGGATGTATGATATAGACTTTGAAAAACTAAATAAAAAAGATATAGATAAAATATATTGCATTGGTAGATTTAGATATGATGTAGCATTATGTTTGAAATATAAAGGTGTACCTGATACAAAAGTTGTAATAGTTGATGATTATAAAAGAGTATTATCTAATAAAGTATTTAACCATTCTAAAGGTAATATTTATACAGTAATATTCCTAGACATGATGACAGCAGTAAAGAAAGCTTTAAGTGAGGTGAAAAGATAATGAAAAAGAAATTAAATATCTTACACTTATATTATGATTTAGCTAATTTATCTGGTGAATATGGTAATATTCTAGCAATAAAAAAAGCATTAGATGATCAACATGTTAACTATACTTTAGATAAATTAACTATTGGAGATAAAATAGATTTTAAAAAGTATGATTTAGTTTATCTAGGACACATGAACTATGAAGTACAAGAACTAATTAGAGACGATATATTACAATATAAGAAAGATCTATTAACACAAATAGAAAAAGGAATGTATTTCATTTCCACAGGTAATTCTTATGAATTATTTGGTAAAGCAATAAATGGTAAAAAAGCATTAAACTTATTTAATTTTGAATCTACTAAAGTTACTGAAATAATATCAGATGAAGAACTTCAAAATGAAGAAAGATTAGTATCTGAAGCAGTATGTACTATGAAAGGATTTAACTATCCAATAATAGGCTTCTATAATCATGGTAATGAAATAAATAATAAAGATAATGTATTATTTGAAGTAAAAAAAGGATTTGGAGGAACATCTAAAATACACACAGAAGGTATTCATAAATACCATTTCTATGGAACTTATTTATTAGGTCCACTTCTAGTTCGTAATCCTTATTTATTAGATGATATCATGGAAAAACTATTAACAGATAATAATATAAAATTTAATCCAATTGATAGTTTAGATAAGATAGCTTACAAAGAATATTTAAGAAATTTTAAAATAAGTTTAAATTAAAAGA
>JAIKYM010000178.1 GCA_024683115.1 Bacilli bacterium | reverse complement strand
TATTAATTCATCATTCCAAATAAATCTTCTTGTAGTTATTTTAATATTATTCTTGAAAGCTACACTCTTAATTGATGCTTCAGTTGTATTAAAATGATTAGCTAACACATCTATTGAATTACATTTAGCTAATTCTCTTAATTCATCTATTTTCTCTTCTGTCCATTTAATAATATCTTTCTTTAATCCTTCACTTTTCATGAAATTTCTTACAGTAGTAACTGATACACCTATTTTTAATCCTATTTCAGGTTGAGATAATGTATTATAATTATCTCTGATAAATTGTTTTTGTTCTTCGTTCATTTGCATATTATGATGAACATAATCATAGTTAAGTTCTTTTAATTTACGAAGTATAGTACTTTTACTCTTTCCTTCAAACAAAGGAACAATCTCATCTATATGATGATCTTTAGCTAATAATCTTAATTTATTTATTTCATGTACATCCCATTTAATATGAGTATCTCTTTTATACTTTAACTTACACCTATATACTTTATGTTCTACAGCAGATTTAGATTTATTAAATCTTTTAGCAAGTTCATCTAAAGTAAAATCTTCAGATACAAGTTTTAATTCTTTTAATTCTTCTTCAGTCCAATCATTTCTACGTGCTTTATATGTAACACCTAAGTCTTCTAGTTTTTTTATAACAGTAGGTCTTGTAGTTTCTAGCATTTTAGACAAAGATTCTATAGGCATATTTTTATAATTATCTAATAGTATTTTAACTTTATCATCAGTCCATTTATAATTTGCAGCCATATAAATCACCTAGTTTTGTATTATAACAAAAAAAGAATGAAAAATCATTCTTTTACCACATATCTGTGTAATCACCATCGGCAACATATCTATTATCTAGATTACCAATGTATTCATAGTTAGTATATAATTTAGAATTCTTATTCTTATATGAATATGTAACTGTTCTAACTCCTTTAAGTAAAGATTCAGATATATATAAGTTTTCATCATCTTTACCAGATATTAAAGCAACATGTCCATTTCTTCCAATCATATCTCCAACTTTATAATTGTCAGAGTTTGCAAATTCATAAGTTAAAGTATGTTTTTCACCAAAGTCATCCATACTTATAAGTTCTGGATCCATACCTGCTCCAATGTCCCCTGGATCTTGTCCTGAATTATATAATGAGAAAGATACAAATCCTGAACAATCTAATCCATTTGGTTTTTTAGCTCCGACAGCCCAACCATCTGAATCATCATAGTTAGTTAAAGGACATCCCCACATTGCTTTCTTCTCTTTTACATTTTCTGGAGATATTAAATCATATTTATCTTTAGATAGATATAATCCCTTATGGTACCATCTACCTTCTCCATCTACTTTACGAGCATTCTTCCAGTATGGTTTCATTCTTCCATGTTCATAGAAATATGGAATTTTAACCTTTAAATTTAAAGTCATGAAACGTGTTACTTCAAGTAAAGCTGCACGAGTACCTACTCCTCTTTGTTCTACTCTTGTAGCAAGTATTTCATCTAATAAAGCTGCTTCTTCAGCTGTATATTGTTCACATTTAACTACAGGTTTAGTATCATCTAGTTCTGGAGCACGAATAATATCAGTTGTTGTTATTTCAACTACTTTTTCATCAAATCCAATTGGTTTAACATGTATTTTAGTTGTACCATTTCCAACACCTGTTATAACTCCATTTGAATCAACAGTGGCTACACTTTCATCATCAGATGTATAAATTAAACTTAAATCTGGTAATCCTACATATTCCATTTTATTTAATATTTTTAAAGTTTCTTCAGGAGCTAAGAACCATTTAGTTATATTTATATCAAAGCTTCTTATTTCATTTATTGATAGATTAAATTCTTTAGATGTTTCATTTAAGGCGTTTTTAACATAAACAGTATAATTACCTTCTGGTAATTCATATGAACATCTACCAAATTCTGCATCTTTCCAATTAGTATTATCTAGAGAACATTCTGTTTTAAAGAAATTATTATATGCTATCTCTACTACTACTGGCTTAGTGTCTCCTTTTTGAGACATATCAATATTTATTCTAGCTATATCCACTTTAAAATATAAACCTCTAGAAGCAGATAAAAGTAAAATAATTAGATATAAAACAAATATAATATAAGCTATTCTTACCCTTTTCATATCAACACCACATATATAATAGCACATAAAAAAAGGTTTATCTAGACTGATAAACCCTTTTTATCATATTTATATATTATAGAACCTGCTTTTACAAAACCAACACTTAATGCTGTCTTAATAGATGCTATATTTTTTTGATTAATTGATAAGAATATTTCTGTATCATCGTACATTGTTCGTACATATTCTACAAAGTATTCTAACATCTTATGTCCATAGCCCTTTTTTCTTTTATCAGGAAGTATAGCATAAGCTAATTCTATTTTATCCATGACATCATTAATAAAAATCATACCAACATCTTCACCATCAAAAGATACAACAAGTACTCTTGTTTTTTGATTTAAATATCTATTAGTCAATGCACTAATAACATATCCATGAAAATCATAAAAGAATCTTGCTACTTCTGGATCATTATTTAGATTCATCATAATAGTACGATGTCTTATATTAGAAGTTCTATAATCTTCAAAATCTATATTTTCCACACTAATCGCCCCAACAATGGTGTAGTATACAAAATATTTGTGTTATAATCAAGTTGGTGATAAAGATGGAAGATTGTATTTTTTGTAAGTTAGCTAATGGTGAACTACCAGCTAAAACTGTTTATGAAGACGATGTTGTTAATGTATTTATGGATGCAAATCCAAATGCAGATGGACATATGTTAATTGTACCTAAGAAACATTTTGAAGATTTTATTGAATTAGATGATGAAACAATTAAACATATTCATAATGTTGCTAAAAAGATGAAGGATTTAATATATGAGAAGTTAGATAATATTGAAGGTTTAGTATTAATTAACAACTATGGTAAATTCCAAGTAGTTAAACACTATCACTTACATATATTACCTAATGGATTAAACTCATCTAAAGGATTATCAATAGATGAAGTTTACGAAAAACTAACAAAATAAAAAACTAGGAGTTAATCCTAGTTTTCTTTTGTTGTATCAATTCTGGCAAATAAGATTTCAGGTGTACCTACTTTATTACCAGATGGATATCCACCAAATTCTTTAGTAGATTCATATGTAGTAACATCAGTATTAATTTGTTTGAAAATCTTTTCTGCAGTTTCAGGTAAAAATGCTTGTAAGTATACAGCACATACTCTAATTGATTCAATTAAGTTATATAAAACTTCTTTTAATCTGTCTTTTTTATCTTCTTCTTTAGCTAAAGCCCAAGGCATAGTTTCATCTATGTATTTATTAGATGCTCTTAATACTTCGAATATATCATCAATAGCATCAGCTATTCTATATTCTTCCATATGATTATGTACCTTTTCTCCTAGACCTGTAACTAAATCTTTTAAATTTTGATCCATAGTATCAGTAACACCAGTTGATTCAACTACTCCATCATAATACTTATTACTCATTGATATAGTTCTATTAACTAAGTTACCTAAGATATTAGCTAAGTCTCCATTTATTCTTTCAACTAATAAATCTTCAGTAAATACTCCGTCGTTAGCGAAAGGTATTTCATGTAAGAAATAATATCTAACAGCATCAACACCATATTTTGCAACTAAATCATCAGCATATACTACATTACCAATTGATTTAGACATCTTACCATCTGCCATGATTAACCATGGATGTCCAAATACCTTCTTAGGTAATTCAATACCTAATGAGAATAAGAAACATGGCCAATAAATAGTATGGAATCTAATAATATCTTTACCAATTAAATGTAAGTCAGCTGGCCAAAATTTTTTGAAATTTTCATTACCACCATCTACATCATAACCTAAGAATGTAATATAGTTAGTTAATGCATCTAACCAAACATATACAACATGTTTAGGATCAAAATCTACTGGAATACCCCAGTCAAATGCAGTACGTGATACACATAAATCTTGTAAGCCTGGTTTAATGAAATTATTTAACATTTCATTCTTTCTTGATTCAGGTTGAATGAAATCTGGATGAGATTCAATATATTCTTCTAGTTGTTTTTGATATTTAGATAATCTAAAGAAGTATGATTCTTCACTCTTCTTTTCTACTGGTCTTCCACAGTCGGGACAAACCATTACTCCATCTTCATTCTTAACAACTTGTGACTCAGTCCAAAATGATTCATCAGGTATACAATACCATCCTTCATACTTATCTAGGTAAATATCATCTTGTTCATACATCTTCTTAAAGATATGTTGAACTATTTCTTCATGTACTTTATCTGTAGTTCTAACAAACTTATCATAAGTAGTATTCATTAAATCCCAGATACGTTTAATCTCACCTGCTGCTTCATCAACATATTGTTGAGGTGTTATACCTTTATCTTTTGCTTTGTTTTGAATCTTTTCACCATGTTCATCTGTACCTGTTTGTAAGTAAACATCATAACCTTCTAATCTTTTGTTTCTAGCAATTGCATCAGCTAAAACAATCTCATAAGTATTACCAATATGAGGTTTACCAGAAGCATATGCAATAGCTGTTGAAATATAAAATTTATTCATTTTTATTCCTTCTTTCTAAAAAAAATAAAAAACCATGACGTAGGAACGAGATAATCCCGTGGTACCATCCTACTTCATGATTTTATTAATCACCTTTAATACTTAACGCGTATATACGATTTAAACTCCAGACCCATTCGACCAACTATTCACTTATCCATTTTCACCTAACTGGACTCTCTATAAAAGCTTCATCGTTAGCTTCTTTCCTTCATTGCTTAACAACCATAATATAACACAAAGATTTATAATAATCAACAAATAAAAAAAGACTTAAGTTATACTTAAGCCTTAAAGGGTAACACGTTGTAATATCTGATGTTTATACTTGTCGTAATACATATAAAGTTTAATCTTGTTGTTAGTTCAGTTGTTTAATCTTTGTGTTTTTTTCGTTGAATTTTTGTGTTAAATCATTGCTGTTAAATAATAAATATCAACCTTTTCCCCACGGGTATTACCCTCAATTACATTATATAATAATTATAAAAATTTAATC
>JAIKYM010000177.1 GCA_024683115.1 Bacilli bacterium | reverse complement strand
ACATAGTGGATTAATATCATTGATACCAGATGCAACAATCATCTATGATGATTATAAATATATAAATCGTGAAGAATATAAAACACAATACTTAATCGAAAATGGAGATTGGTTAAGAGTAAGGGATAAGGAATTCAACACATTAACATCAGCATATGAATATGCAAATGCAGAAGATACAATCTATGTAATAGCAGATGCATACATTGGATTCGAACAAGAATTACCTAGTACAAAAGAAGTAACACTAGACTTGAATGGCCATAATATTATAATGACTCAAACATTAAAAACTTATGGTACTAAGACAATAAAAGATAGCGGAACTACAGGAGCAATAACAAACATAAGAGATTATTCAGTATATAATGGTGGTACATTAACTATCGAAGGTGGATTAGTAATTTCAAATACTACATATGGTCTTGATAATGATGGAGCATTATATGTTGAAGGTGGAACTATAACTGGTACAGGTGGATTACACAATAATGGTACAGCTACAATAAATGGCGGAAACATTATTGGTACTAGTGAATATGCAATCTTTAATGATGGAACAACTATTACTTATGGTGGTGACATTACTAGAGAAAATGGTGTTGCTATATATGGTAATGGCGGATGGTTAAGAGTTCGCGGAGCTAATATAACAAGTTCTAGTACTAATGCTATCGAATCAGGCAACACAGCTTATACTTCTATGTCTGTTGAAGTATCTGGTGGTGAAATTCATGGTAAAAAATCAGGATTACATCATGGAGCAAATGCTACTTTAACAATCTCGGGTGGACATATTTATGGTGAAACTGAAAACGGTGTTAGAGCAGCTTCAGGAAGTGCAACTATTACAGGTGGTATTCTTGAAGGTAACATTTATGGATTATATACAAGTGTTAATACAACTTTAGGTGATAATGATAGAGTTATTTCAATTGACTTACCTGTACTAAAAGGTGATTCATATGGTTTATATATTGATGGTGGAACATTCAATTTCTTTGATGGAATTTTAAAAGGATGTACAGGAGCTTATTCAGGAGCAATCACTAATATAGCAGATAACTCAGAAATCTATACTGATAGCGAAGATATAGATAATAAGCACTATGAGGTTAAATATTTAAGAACAGAAACAGTAATTGCTTATAATAAGAATCTTGATAAAGAGTATTCAAATCTACAAACAGCATTAGATGAAGCAGAAGAAGATAACTTAATCGTATTATTAACAAATGTGCCTCTTTATTATCCAGTAACAAATAATAATCAAAATGGATACACATTGAATTTGAATGGATATACAATCTCAACAAATAAACCAATGACTAATACAGGAAGACTAACTATTATTAGTTCAATTGATGCAGATTATCCTAATCCAAATGCAAATGCACAAGGAACAATCAAGACATCAACAGCAATGACATTACTAACAAATACAAATGAATTAGTAATGAGAGATGTTAAATTAGTTAATACAAGTTCAAGTTATTATGTATTAAGAAATACAGGAAGATTAACATATGAGCGTCCAACTATAGATGCAAGATATGGTATTCAATCTACAAATAAAGCAACTTTATCTGATGTAAATATTAGTGCAACTAATACTGGTATTGATAACTCTGGTGAATTAACAATTACAAACGGAACATTTGCTGGAACAGGTCAATCTGTTTATACAAATGCTACTAGAAATGTTATTATTTCTGGAGTAACAATGAATGGAACATTCTATACAAATCAAGGTACAGTATCAGTTAGTGATTCAACATTTAGAAATAGTATTTCTATCAGCAGTGGTACAGTAAGTATCTTAAGAAGTTCAATTATTGATGGTGGATCAGTAAGTAACTCTGGAACAACAACATTTGATCAAGTTACAATGACAGGACAAAATCATATTTCTACTTCTAGAAGTTTAACAATAATAGATAGTGATATTGATACTTACTACAATACTTATTACTCATGGTATGACAAGTATGGTATTGATAACTCTGGTACATTAGAGTTAAAGAATACTAAATACAAATTTGATAGAAATGCTAGATGTAATGGTGGTAGTGATATTTACGGTATTAGAACAAGTGGAACAGTATTAATTCATATGGGTTCTCAACTTGAAATAAGTAGCCCATCTAGAACTAATAATAATGTATTTGGTATTTATGCATATAATAATGGAACAGTAACAATTAGAGATGAAGATACTTCAATTATGTCTCAAGGTGGAGCTGCTGCTCATACTTTATATACTGCATCAAGCGGAAGTACAATAACAGTAGTAAATGGTATTGTTAGAGCAATTAATTCTCCAAGCGCTTATGGTGGATATGCAAACTATGGCAAGATTATTCTTGGTAAAGAAGAATCTGGAGAAGAAAGTGAACCAGTAGTAGTGTCACAAGAAAATCCATATGTATATGCAGTAGGAAGTACAAGAGGTATTGCAATCAAGAAGACTAATGGTGAATTTCATTTCTTCGATGGTATCTTATGGGGATCACGTTATGAAAAACCTGAAACAACAGCAAAGGTACAAAAGTTATACGAAGTAACAACATATGTAGATAATAATACAGGTTATGAATATGCATGGCTTGAGTACATGGGTGATGACTATCAAGGACAAACAGTAGCATTACTAAATGGTGTTTACTATACAACATTACAAGATGCAATAAACGCATTTGATTATGCACCAGCAGGAGAAAGAATCAAGTTATTAAAATCAATAACAGAAGATGTACAAGTACCAATAGGACATAGTGCAATAATTAACTTAAATGGACATAGTGTAACTGGTAAAGTTTTAAACTATGGAACATTACAAATTTATGATGGTTCACTTCAAGCATTTGAAGATACAACAGTTGTAAATGAAGGAACATTAAAGATAGGTATCGATGATGGAAATGTATCAAGTACATCAGTAAGAATAGTAAGTGAAGGATTAGCAATAGCTAACACTGGAACAGTAGAATTCTATGATGGATATATTGAAGGAAATCCATCTATTGATACAGAGATTAATAAAATAGCTGATTTCTCAAGAATTTATACAAAAGTTGAAAGTATGTATGAAAGAAAGTACTTACAATCACTAAGTGAAGAATCAATAAGAAATAAAGAAACAGATTTAATGTTATCTATTGATTTAAATAATGGTGAATATTACATGGGTACAGATCAACATCATGAAGAAGTTTGGTCTAAGGAAAATAGAGTAATTTGGTTGAAGTTTGAAGAAACATATCAATTAATAAATCCTAGAAAACATGCGTGTGATTTCATGGGTTGGGAAGTTAGTGAAGAAGTTATTGATGAAAACAACCTTATAACAATGGGATTAAAAGACGTTGATGTTAAAGCAATTTGGCAAGTATCAGAAAACGCTGTTGCTAGAATTGGCGATGATTACTTCTTTACAGTTGAAGAAGCGTTACAAGCAGCTAAATCAAAAGACACAATCGAAATTATTAAAGATGTTCAAGAAAATGTAACAGTTGGAAGCAATAAAGATGTTACTATTAACTTAAATGGACATGTCATTAAAGGTTCATTTGTTAACGATGGTATCTTAACATTATTAGATGGTGTAATTGAAAATGAAGATGGTATTGGTTTAATTAATAATAAAACTTTGACTATTGGTATTAATGATGGTGAAATTGAGATAGGAAAGATTCAAATCATTGGTACAGATGTAGGATTACAACAAAATGGGCAATTCAATTTCTATGATGGATTCATAGAAGGTGATGTTGCCATGAATGGCGCAACAAACTCAGTACCAAGAGGATATTTCTTATATATCGAACACAATAATATAAAAGATTGTCAAAGAGTATACTTAATAGGTAACCCTGAAAATGCAGTAGCAATCATAACAGATGGTACTACACAATACTTCTTCAATTTACAAGATGCAATCGAAGCAGCAAGAATAAATAACAAAGAAATATATATTGTAAAAGACTTTGAAGCAGCTTACCCAATTGAAGTAAAAGAAGGTTATGATATAACAATTAACATGAATAGTTATAACATAACTACTGGTAACCAAATAACTAATAATGGAACATTAAAACTATATGATGATTCAGAAACAAAAGGATCAATCAATAGTGCGAGATCAATCACAAATAATGGAACATTAACAATTGAGGATATTCAATTAAAACAAAATAAATCGGTTGATACAATCAATAATACTGGTTCATTGACTGTAAGAAATGCAAGAATTAATGCAACAGATCATGTAGGTATTCAAAATACTTCAACAGGTACTTTGGTTGTAGAAGATAGTATTATTTCTTCTAATTCAAGTAATGCTATTAATAATGCAGGAACATTAACACTTACAGGAGATTACGAGTTAATTGTTTCTAGTGATTATGCATTAGCAAACTCAGGTACTATTACTAATGAACTTAATAGTGGACGTATTGTTGGTATTTATGCAACTCGTGGATTTGATATTAATGATGGTGTAACAATTACTAACTCATCTAATAAGCCAGCTATGTCTTTAAGAGCTGCAACTTATAATTTCAAAGGTGGTATTGTTACTGCAAATAGTAATCAAGTCATTTATACTGAAGCAGGTAATATTAATTTCAATATTTCAGGAGGTACATATACAGCAAACTCTGCTACATGTATTTATGTACCATCTGGAACAAAGACAAACTTTAATATAACAGGTGGAACATTTAACTGTGGAACACATGGTATTGATCATAGAGGTGATACAGCTACAATTACAATTGATAATGCGTCAATTAGAGCTGGCGATACAGGTATTAGAGTTGTTAATAGTTATTCAACATTAACTCTAAATTCAGGAACAGTTTATGGTGGAAATTATGGTATTTACTTTAATGGTTACAGAACTGTATTTACAATGACAGGTGGAGATGTAACAGGTAAGACTTATGATGGATTTAGAGATGATTATAATAGCGATAATATGACATATACTATCTCTGGTGGAAGTATAACAGGTGGTAGATATGGTATTTATAAGTATAATGATTATTTAGTAATTGAAAATGCAACAATTACTTCAAATTCTACTAGCCGTGATAATTATGCATTGTATTTAAGATGGGGATCTACAAGATTAATGTCTGGTGCTAGAATAATAGCTGAAAGAGCATCTGGTATTTGGGCTGAAGATAATGTAACTATTGAAGATGGAGCATATATATATGCTGGTGCTCCAAATGCATATGGTATAGCTGAAAGATGGATGAATAACTTTGTTATGAATGGAGGAACAATTGAAACTCCTGGAACAAGTGCAATAGGTATATATTCATATGAAGACGTATTCAACATGCATATGCATGGCGGTGAGATTATTTCTGGCAATGTTGGTTTAGCATTAACTACTGGTAATAATGCAAGAACAATTGAAATTAATGGTGGTAGAATTGTTGGAAAAACATATGGTATTCAACAAACCAGTGGTCAATATACTACTACTATTGGTAATAAAGATTTAGAAGTATCTTCTACAGTTCCTTATATCTCTGGTGGTTTATATGGTATTTATAAAACTGCTGGATCATTAACTTACTATAATGGTAGATTAAGAGGTAAAAACTTTGGTTATAATGAAAATAGTATAAACTTAGTAAGATCGGGAAAAGAAATTACTACATATTATGAAGATACTGAAAATGTTGCAGATTTCTTAACATATAGCACAACTAATTTATCATCAACTGCAACTACAAATTATGCTAAGTCAGGAAATGGATATGCTAAATTAACATATCTAGGTGAAACAACTGACTTATGCACAACTAACCAATCTTATACTTATGATTACACTGGACAAGAAGAAACATTCACTACTCCATGTGAAGGAAAATATAAGATTGAAGTATGGGGTGCCCAAGGCGGACTTGGTATTCAAGATAATAATAAAAACAGAGGAACTGCTGGTTACGGTGGTTATGCATCTGGTGAAATAACTTTAACTGAAAATGAAGTATTATTCATTAACGTTGGTGGTAAGGGAGCTAACGGTTCACTTACTGAATGTGCTGCTGGTGGATACAACGGTGGTGGTATTGGTACTAACGATAGTGGTGGTTGTACAAATCCAAGTGACGATGATGCTGCCGGTGGCGGTGGTGGAGCTACACATATAGCTACAGTACCTGGCCTATTAGCTGAATTGGTTAATAGTAAAGAATCAATTATCATTGTTGCTGGTGGAGGCGGAGGAGCTGCTTATAATCATGCTGCTGGTTCTGGTGGTGGATTTAAAGGTGGTATTACATCTGAAACATCATTTAATGCGGCAACTCAAGAGTCTGGATACATGTTTGGTAAAGGTAAAGATGGATATGGTGAAAGACAAACTAGTTCATGTGATTATGGCTCACCAAGCTGCGTAGGTTCCGGCGGCGGTGGTGGTGGCTACTACGGTGGAACTAATGAAGACCATGATTTAACTTCATCAGGTACAGGTGGTTCAGGTTACATTGGAAGTTCTAGACTTTCAAATGGTGTTATGTATGGTTACAATGTAGAAGCTACTATTGGTCAATGGGTAAATAATTATCTAATTGATAAAGAGGCATTCTTACAAGTAGCTGATCAAATATTTAATACATTTGATGAAGCTTCTGCTTATATAGAAGAAAATGGAACAGGAACAATTACTGTACTAAAAGATTCAGTTATTGAAGAACTACCTACTATAGTTGGTAATAGAACAATTACTTTAGATTTAAATGGACATGTAATAACTTTAAATTATCAAAATATAGTTAATAAGTCTGATTTAACAGTAATTGATTCTAGTGCAGAAAAAACTGGTAGATTAATTTCTAATAATCATAGAGTATTAGAAAACCAAGGTAATTTAACTTTAAATGGTGTAACAATTAGTGGACAAAAGAGTGGTACTTCTACAGTATGGGGTTCAACTGGAACAGGAACAATAACTGTTAAAGATTCAACAATAATAGGAGTTCACAATTCAATAATTTGTGATGCTGCTCAAAAAGTTATTATCGATAATAGTACTCTTACTGCAGGTACTGATGGTATAAAGATGAACACTGCTGGTGCTAATGTAACAGTTAAATCTGGAACTATAACAGCAAGTGAACATGGTATTATACTTGAAGGCGCATCTAATTCGAGTGTTACAATTGAATCTGGAACTATTAATGCAACTAATGTTGGTATATATGTTTTAAATGCAAATAATGTAACATTGAATTATAAGTCAGGAACAATAAATGCTGAAAACGTTGGTATAGATTACAATGGATCTAACAGTAGTACAATTCATATTGAAAGTGCAACAATAAATGCTAAAAACCAAGGTATTTATAATAAAGCTCAATCAAATACATGGACTATTGATACAGCAAATGTCACATCAAGAGAGTCACATGCAATAGACTTTGCAACAAATAATAGTAATAGAAATACATTAACTATTACAAATGGTACATATGTAGGAGCAGTACATGGAGTAGTAGTACATAGTACAAATGCTACAATTAATGGAGGCTCATATAGTACAACATCAACAAATAAAGATCATTATGTATTCCATGTAGAAAGTGATGCATCATTAACAATCAATGATGGAATAACATTAACTGCTGAAAATGCATCAGGTATTTATGCAAATGAAGCAGTAACATTAAATGGAGTAACAGTAAATTCTGGAGCTGCAAATGGATATGGTATATATCATAATTCAGGTAATTTAACTTTAACAAACTGTGCAATAACAGGTAACAATGGTATAGAATCTACATCAAATAACAATTACACAATTAACTATACAAATAGTACAATTGATGCGTCTAATGTAGGTATCTATATAAATGGAACTGGTACTAAGACTTTAAATATTAATTCAGGAACAATAGATGGTGAAGTTATTGGATTATTATTAAAAGGTAATAATACAACAACTAACTTAGGTATAAAGGATGAAGTATTATCTGTTGAAAATCCACATATTATAAGTGATAACATAGCGGTAATGAACAGTTTCGGTATACTAAACTTCAATAGTGGTTTATTAACAGCTACTAGTAGAGTATTAACTGCTGAACCTACTGAACTAAGACAAGATAAGGAAGTTCATTATGATTACACAATTAATGAAGGAGTTATTGCAACATTAACTTCATTCAATCATACACAAACTCCAACAAGTGATTATGCTAAAGAAGGAAATGGATCAGCTAAAATTACATATTTAGAGTATGATTCATCTTCTACTCAAGAAGCACAAAATGATATATCAGCAGTAAATGATATAAGTTGTAATGAAGTTGTTGGAACAACATATGAATTTGAATATGTTGGAGCTGTACAAGAATTCAAGCCTAAATGTCCAGGACAATATAAACTTGAAGTATGGGGAGCACAAGGTGGTTACCGTTCAAGTTCAGGTTATGGTGGAAAAGGTGGATATTCTGCTGGTACAGTAACATTAACAGATGAAAATCTATACATTTACGTTGGATCTTCTGGTAATAACGGAGGATGGAATGGTGGTGGAACAAGAGCAATTGGCCACGGTGGTGGTGGTGCTACTGATATTCGTCTAACAAATAGTTTATATTCAAGAATCATAGTAGCTGGTGGTGGAGGTTCCGATGGAGCTTCAAACAGAGTCGGTGGCTATGGTGGAGGTACTACTGGTGGTCAAGGTGGTTCTGGATGTGGATCAGGTTCTGATCCTGGAACTCAAACAGCTGGTGGTAACTTAAGAGGTACATTTGGCCAAGGTGGTTCAGGTAATCAATGGTCAAATGGATACGGAGGCGCTGGCGGCGGCGGCTGGTATGGCGGCGGCGGTGTTGATCCGGATTACTCTGTAGATGATGATAAAGCTGGTGGTGGTGGTTCAGGATTTGTATATACTGCAACTGCTACAATACCTGCGTCATATTTAGTAAATAGTAACTACTATTTGACTGATACAAAATTACAAGGTGGTAATGAAACATTTAAATCACCTAGTGGTTCAAATGAAACAGGTCATGTTGATAATGGTTATGCAAGAATTACATTTGTATCTCAAACTGTAACTACTACAGTATCCGTTGAGTATGATGCCGGAATAGGAGAATTAGTTAATAATACTATTCAATATACAAAAGGAACTGCTTTAGGTGAATTACCTGTTCCAACAGTTTCGTCAAATTATACTTTTGATGGTTGGTATACAAGCAAAAACTTTAATAATAAAGTATCAGAAACAACAATTATTAATATTGATACTAAATTATATGCAAAATATATTGAATCAAATATTGATTGTAATGATTTGATAGGCCATGAATGGAAATATGAATATACTAATATGGAAGAATCATTCATTACATATTGTCCAGGTAAGTATAAACTTGAAGTATGGGGAGCATCTGGTGGATACATTAACCCTAATACTAAAATAGGTTATGGTGGATATTCTGTTGGAGAATTAAACTTAATTAAAAATGATAAATTATATATTAATATTGGTAGTCAAGGATATCTAATTGGTAGTGAATCAATTAATGCTGGTTATAATGGTGGCGGATTAGGATCTTCATCAAATGTTGAAAATACAAGTGGTGGTGGAGCAACACATATCGCAACAAAATCAGGATTATTATCTGATTTATCTGATTATAGAGATTCTGTATTAATCGTTGCCGGAGGTGGCGGTGGAGCAGGTTCTAATGGTATCGGTGGATCCGGAGGTGGTTACATCGGTGGGGATGGTTTAGATTCTGCTAACAATGCCGGATATTTTGGTGCAAATGGTACAGGTGGAACTGCTACTGAAGGTGGTAAAGTATATAATTTAGATAGTTGTAAGAAGGGAGCATTCGGTCAAGGGGCTAACTTATGTAGTTATCAATATGGTTCATCAGGAGGTGGCGGAGGCTACTTCGGTGGTGGAGGATCTAACAGTACTAATGCTGGTGCTGGTGGTGGTTCAGGCTATATTAATAATACTAAGATAACTAATGGCCATATGTATGGTTACAATGTTCCATCAACTGGACATGGAGTAATCAATGCATATTTATCATCAAAACAAGGATTCCTAGAAGTAGATGGAAATACTTATTCATCATTTGACTCAGCAATAACTGCAATTCAAAATAATTCAGGAACAATAAAAGTATTAAATCATGTAATAGTAAGAGATGTAGTTTCATTCCCTAGTGAATATACTATTAATTTAGACTTAAATGGATATGAAATATCATTTACTAATACAATTACAAATGAAGCTAATTTAACAATTAGCAATTCAAGTCAAAATATATCTTCTATTACTAATACATTAGGTGATGTTATTAATAATAAAGGAACAATAACTATTAATAATGTTCAATTAAGTACTGGTGCTTCATATAGTTGTATAAGAGGTACTACAGGAAATGGAACAATAACATTAGCTAACAATTCATTATTAGCTGGTGGAAATGGAATTATTGAAGATGTAGTACAAAACATAACAATTAATGATTCTAGTATTAATGTTGGTAGTTATGGTATTAAAGTAAATAAAGCTAGTACAACAATTAATGTTACAAATTCATTAATTAAATCTGGTAATATTGGTGTTGAATTAACTAGTGCATCTAATACTTTAACTATTACAGGTTCAACTTTAGATACAAATGGTGTAACTATTAATGTTCCAGGTGGATCTAATGAAGTAAATGTAAGTTCTAGTGATATTTCTACTAGAAGTACAGCAGTTAACGTTACGGCAGCAAGTAATACTGTTACATTAACTGGTAATAGTATTGATTCAAATATTGGTGTAAGTAACACTGCTAACTATTTAACATTGATAAGTACTAATAATAATATTATTGCTATAACTCATGGTATTACTACAACTGGTAATAATTGTTCTTCAACAATTAATAACAATAGAATTAAATCTAATACAACGGGTATTAATCACCGTGGTACATCAAATACTATGTCAATTGATGAATCAAATATCGAGGCATTAAATACAGGTGTATATCACACAGGAAATAGTAGTAATTTAACTATTGAAGATAGTGATATATTATCTACAGGTGGAAATGGTATTTTAGATGATACATCTTCTGATACAACTAAGATTCCAATGTTAACATTAAAGAATACAAATGTAACTGGAAAGACAAACGGTGTTAATTTATACTACTGTAATTCTAATGTAACTGGTGGTGAGATTAAAACAACATCAACTAGTAAAGAACATTTTGCATATATTTCATCAGATTGGTCTACAGCTACAATGACTAATGCATTTATTAATGCACCTGAGGCTTCAGGATGTAAGAGTAATGGTGCATTTGTATTCAATAATTCTAGGGTTTATGCAGGTAATCAACATGCATATGGTATATATGCAAACTTCATGGGATTAACATTAAACAACACAGTTATTGAAACACCTGATTCTTATGCATATGGTATTTATTCAAATAATGTTAATTCAGATTGTAATATTAACTTTAATAGTGGATCTATTACATCTGGTTATATAGGAATTGGTTTATATAATTCATATTCAAAAACAAAAACATTAAATATCAAAGATGGTACTGTAAAAGGTGAATTATATGGTATTTATCAAAGCCAAGCTTCAACTACTGTAATTGGCGATTCAACTGAAGCTAATGATATTGAAAATCCATTCATTTATGGTGGTATTAATGGTATGTATATAGCAAATGGTACTGTAAGTTTCTATTCAGGTAGATTAAAAGGTACTCTTAAAGCTTATGATGGTGTTATTAATACTATTAGAGATGGTTATGAAATATTTGAAGACAATGAAGAAATGAGTGACTTCTATAAGATAAGAAGAACTTATAGTACTACAGACGTTTCTAGTGAGGCAGTTAGTAACAAGGCTAAATCCGGAAATGGTTATGTAAGAATAAAATACGAACATGCAAGTAATGCGGAATATACTGCAACTCCATATCAAGAAGTTAATATTATTAACGAATCTACAAATTGTGGAGTAGCAATCGGAACAACATACGAATTTGAATATACAGGAAATGTTCAAGAATTCACTGCGCTTTGCCCAGGAGAATATAAGATTGAAGTATGGGGAGCACAAGGTGGTTACCGTTCAAGTTCAGGTTATGGTGGAAAAGGTGGATATTCTGCTGGTACAGTTAGTTTAAGTAAAAATGAAAAAGTTAACGTTTACGTTGGATCATCTGGTAATAACGGCGGCTGGAACGGAGGCGGAACAAGAGCAATTGGCCACGGTGGTGGTGGAGCTACAGATGTACGTCTAACAAATAGCTTATACTCAAGAATCATAGTAGCTGGTGGTGGTGGTTCCGATGGAGCTTCAAACAGAGTCGGTGGCTATGGTGGAGGTACTACTGGTGGTCAAGGTGGTTCTGGATGTGGATCAGGTTCTGATCCTGGAACTCAAACAGCTGGTGGTAACTTAAGAGGTAAATTTGGCCAAGGTGGTTCAGGTAATCAATGGTCAAATGGATACGGAGGCGCTGGCGGCGGCGGCTGGTATGGCGGCGGCGGTGTTGATCCGGATTACTCTGTAGATGATGATAAAGCTGGTGGTGGAGGTTCAGGATTTGTATTTACTGAAGCTTCATATAACAATTGGTTTACTCATGCAACAGATAGAGATGGAAATTATTCAATAGATGCTAAATATTATTTGAAAGATACTAGTCTATTAGCTGGTAATCAATCATTTACATCTCCTACTGGTACTACTGAAACGGGACATACTGGTAATGGTTATGCAAGAATTACTTTAGTAAATAATAATGTTAAAGTTGAACTAGACGCTGGTATTGGTACAGTTGAAAACGGAATAATAGAATATGAACATGGTGATGAATTAGGAGAATTACCAATTCCAACAGTTTCATCTGATTGTGAATTTGTTGGTTGGTTCTTAGATCGTACATATACTCAAAAAGTCACATCTACATCAATTATTGATGATAGTGTTAAATTATATGCTAAGTATAATTGCTCATCTGATTACTGTGATGCTCAAGCTACATATGAATTTGATTATAATGGAAAAGAACAATCATTCATAACTCCATGTAGTGGTGTGTATACTCTTGAAGTATGGGGTGCATCAGGTGGAGGAAATCAAGTTAATGGAAGTGTTGCAAATAGAGCTGGAGCCGGTGGTTATTCACATGGTCAAATAACATTAACTCAAGATGAAATACTTTATATTAATATTGGTGGTCATGGATTTACTGGTACTTACGTATATGGTGGTACAAATGGTGGTGGTAAATCAGGAACTTATGGATCAAATGGTTCTGGTTCTGGTGGTGGAGCCACACATATAGCTACAAAAACTGGTTTATTAAGTACATTCACAAATGATAGAGATTCAGTAATTATCGTTGCCGGAGGTGGCGGTGGTTCAGATGATATCGGAAATGGTACATATAATAGTACTGATGATGGATCTGGTGGATCCGGAGGTGGATATATTGGTGGACATCCAACAATTGGTGGAGCGGTTGCTACAAATATTAGATCTGGAGAACAAGATGTAGGTTATGCATTTGGTCAAGGTCAAGACGCTACAAACTCTACTGACACTGGTGGAGGTGGTGGCGGCTGGTATGGCGGCTACTCATCTGGTAATGGATCCGGAGGAGGATCTGGAGGTTCTGGATATGTAGGAAACTCAAGATTGTCTGATACATATATGTATGTTTATAATGGTAGAACATTCTATCCAGGTGGAACATTTACTATTGCGTACTTAGTTCCAGCCACTGATAAGATTAAGAATGTTGAACAAGATAAGACATATACAAATGTACAAGATGCATTTAGCGAAGTACAAGACGGTGAGACATTACAACTTACAAGAGAA
The DNA here is from genome assembly GCA_024683115.1 of Bacilli bacterium. Lineage (GTDB taxonomy): Bacteria > Bacillota_I > Bacilli_A > RF39 > UBA660 > UBA6985. The sequence goes on along the minus strand of JAIKYM010000177.1, from coordinate 1,805 downwards.
ACAAGTATATCTTATGATGTAACAATACCAAATAAAGTAGTTACATTAGATTTAAATGGATATGATTTCATTACTAATAAATCATTAATTAATAATGGAACATTAACAATCTTAGATTCAACAAATACTCAAGATATTGAATTAAAGTCTACTGTATCTAATACATTAATTAATAATAAGAATACATTAATTGTTACTGGATTAAAAGTTTCTGGATATGACATAATTAATAGTGCTGAAGAAGGCATTGTTGAGTTAACTAATGTTCAAATTACTGGACATAATATTGTTAAGAGTACAACTGATGGTAATATAACTATCACTAATAGTACATTAGAAGGTAGTGATGTTATTGCAGCTGGACTTAGAACTCCTGTTACAATTAATAATTCTGTAATTAATTCAAGCAATCAAGCTGTTAATACTAATTGGGAATTAAATATTAGTGACTCTACAATAACTGGTAATACATATGGTATTTATACTAATACAGCAGAAGATGTTAATATTAGTAATACCAAGATAACAGCGTCAAAAGCGTTATATAATAATAGTCAAAGTACTATAACAATCTCTAATAATTGTGAATTAAGAGGAGAAGTTAATAATGCAAATGCAAACGGAACTCTTAATATGAATGGTGGATTAATAAATGGACCTCTAGGAAACTCAGGAAGAGCAACACTAGAAGGAATAACAATGACTTATACATATGATTCATATGGTTCATATTCATTTATTAATAACTCAGGAACTCTAATAATGACAAGTGATAGAGTAGAGACAAGAAACAACAATGGATCTGGACCTGGAACAAATTATGTAGATAGAATAATCTACAATACAGGAACAGTTAACTCTACAAGTAGTACATATATCTACACAAGTCCAAACTACACAAATAGATTGGTAAGAGGTGTAGAAAATAGAGGAATCTTCCATTCAAGTGGAGATACATATACATTAAGTAATCGTCATTATATAAGAGCGATAGAAAATGTAAGTACTTCACCAACAAGTATTAATAATGCGACAGTAAGTGTAACAAGTACACATCAAGGTATTGCATACTATAATCCTGGAAGTGGAACATTAACAGTAACAGGTGGAAATGCCACATCATCTGGTGTAACAAACTTCGGTATGTACATTGAAGGAAGTGGAGAAATCATATCTGAAAATGTTAATTACACAATAACAGGATCAAATGATGCAAGAATTGCACATTCTGCTGGAGGTAATATTACATATAGAAGTGGAACATCAACAATAACTGGACCAACAAGTTACTGTTTATCTGGACATGGTAATAAGAGTATGTTAGGAGGTTCATGTACAATCACATCAAGCACAACAGCATATGGTATGTTAGTACAAGGTGGTACAGGAACAATTAATTCAGCAGATATTACTATAACAGCAAGTTCTACAGCATACGGTGTTAAGAATGAAAGTGGAACATCAAATGTAGAAAGTGGTAACATAATTGCTACTGCTCCAACAGCATATGGAGTACATATGAGTGCTGGAACAATGACAATAGGAATCTATGATGGAAGCGGAACACAACAAGGAGATATATCTCAAGTAGATCCTCATATTGAAGCAAGAGGAAGTACAACAGGTATAGGATCATCAATGGGAAATGGAACATTGAACTTCTATGATGGAAAGATAATCGGTTCAACAAGAGCAAGAGCTGAAGGAGATATAACATCAGCTGTTGAAAAGAACTGGCAAGTTGCTACATATACAGATGAGGAAACAGGATATCAATACTGTATTCTAGAATTTATTATGTAATA
>JAIKYM010000171.1 GCA_024683115.1 Bacilli bacterium | reverse complement strand
AATTAGATAAATATATTGAAGAAAATAACAGAGCTAAGAAACAAATAGAATTAATCGATTTATTAAAACAAGGTAAAGTAGAAAAGAAAGAAATTAATTCTTCTTCTTTAAAAGTATTATTAGATAAAGAAATAGTTAGAGAAGAATATGAAGCCTTTTATAGAATTAATAAAGAATCTGTTAAAGGTGATAATAATAAATTAACTATTGAGCAAGAAAATGCTTTTAATACTATCAAAGAAGGATTTAATACAAGTGAAGTGTATTTATTACATGGAATAACAGGATCAGGCAAAACGGAAGTATATATGCATTTGTGTGATGAAATGATTAAACAAAATAAATGTGCATTAGTACTTGTTCCTGAAATAGGGTTAACTACTCAATTAGTTAATAGATTCTATAATAGATTTGGTAGTGATGTAGCTATATTTCATTCGGAACTATCTGAAGGTGAAAAATACGATGAGTATAAAAAGATTGATAGGAAAGAAATACATATAATTGTTGGGACTAGATCAGCTATATTTACACCGATTAAAGATTTAGGATTAATTATTATTGATGAGGAACATACATCTTCATATAAACAAGAAAACACTCCTAGATATAATGCTATAGATATTGCTAAATGGAGATGTAATTATAATAAATGTCCCCTTGTGTTAGGATCTGCAACTCCTACTTATGAATCGATGGCTAGAGCACAAAAAGGTGTTTATCATTTAGTTACATTAGATAAGAGAGTAGGTAATGCAAAACTTCCTGTTATAAGTGTTATAAATATGCAAGAAGAGTATCGCAAAAGAAATATGATATTATCTGATGATTTAAAAATAGCTATAGATAATAGATTAAAAAATAAAGAACAAATTATGTTATTACTTAATAGAAGAGGTTTTTCTACTTTTGTTACATGTGAAGCATGTGGTTATACATATAAATGTCCAAATTGTGATATTACTTTAACATATCATAAGACTTCAAATCATTTAAGATGCCATTATTGTGGATATACTCTTATTTATGATGGAGTATGTAAGGAATGTCATGAGAAGGCAGTTAATTCATTTGGACTTGGAACTGAAAAAGTAGAATCTTTAGTTAAAGAGTTATTTCCATCTGCTAGAGTTGTTCGGATGGATAGAGATACTACAACTAAAAAAGGATCTCATGAAGCTATAATTAAAGGAATCGAAAATCTAGAATATGATATTATAATTGGAACACAAATGATATCTAAAGGATTAGATTTTCCTAAAGTAACACTAGTTGGAATAGTTAATGCAGATGAATCATTAAATATACCTGATTTTAGATCTGGTGAAAATACATTTGCTTTATTGTCTCAAGTAAGTGGTAGAGCAGGCCGTAGTGATTTACAAGGTGAAGTAATTATTCAAACATTTAATCCTGATAATAAAACTATTATCAATGTTAAAAATAATAATTATATGGCTAACTATGATTATGAAATGAATATCAGGAAATTACTTAAATATCCACCTTATTATTATCTTATAGGTATTAAAGTAGTATCTAAAGATTACAATAAAGCATCAGTTGAGGCTAATAAAATTGTCAATTTATTGAAAAGTAATAAAATGGAAAATACCATTGTTTTAGGCCCTACAACGGCATCTCAATTCAAAATTAATAACTTATATAGATTTCAAATAATCATAAAGTATAAAAAAGATGATATAATATTAAGTAAGATGAGAGATATTGATGAATCACTTATCAGTAATAAAGATGTTTATTTAGAAATAGATATAGATCCAAATCGTTTATAGGAGGGTTAATATGAAAAAACTAAAAGTATCATTTATTCTAAATATTATTATATTTGTTCTTGTAGTTATAGCTACAATCATGATGTTCTGTGGTATAAGATTTACTACAAATGATATAGCACTTGAAGCAACTAAATTATCAATGTTTAAATATTATACTGTTGATTCTAATATATTTGCTGGATTAGGTTCACTTACTTTATTAATATATCAATATTTATTAATGAAGAAGAAAATCAAAAAGATACCTAATGCTATTTATGTATTTAAGCATATGGGTGTAATTGGTGTTTCATTAACATTTATAACAACATTGCTATTCTTAGGACCAACTATACCTACAGGATTTTTTTCACTTTATACAAATAGTAATTTCTTTTTCCATTTAGTAATTCCTATTGTATGTTTTGTATCATTTTGCTTCTTTGATAAATTTGAACAAAAGAAAAGTTATTCTTTATATAGTTTAATACCAACTTTTATTTATTCAATATTCTATTTTGGAAATATTATTATGCATATAACTGATGGCTTAGTAGATATTAAATATGATTTCTATGGTTTCTTAAATGGTAAATTAATTAATGCTATATATGTTTTACCTATTATGTTTGCAATTACATATTTAATATCTCTAGGATTATTAAAGTTAAATAATAAAATGTTGAAATAATAATTAAATATGTTATAATTTATGTATCAAAAGAAGCAATGACTGGGTTGGAATCCAAGAGCTATATAGTTAAATAAGACCAAAGTATGGTGGAACAGAGGTAATACTCCCATACACATTGGTCTTTTTATTTTTTTAGGAGGATTTATGAAAGCATTTATTGCATCATCTTCAAAAGATGGTATTTTAAATATTTATAAAGAACTTGCATCTAATGTTTCAACTATCTTGGCTAGACGGGGGTACAAGTTAGTTTATGGTGGTACTTCATCAGGTATGATGCAAGCTTGCTACATGACTTTTAAATATGAAGGAAATAAAGTAAAAGGTTTTTATGATGTAACTGAAGCTAAAGAAGCTGAATACTTAGATTTAGATGCAATAGATGTTTCGCCAAATACTTTCACTAGAACTTCAAGATTATATCAGTCAGCTGATTTAATTGTTATCTTACCAGGTGGATTTGTAACACTTGCTGAACTATTTTCATGTATAATTGAAAAACAAACTAAGAAAGATAATAAAAAGATAATTTTATTTAATTATAATAAATACTATGATAATTTATTATATCAATTTAAAGATATGATAAGTGAAAGATTTATTGGTAAAGAATCAATGAATCAATTTAATATAGTAACTAATATCAAAGATTTTGAAGAGTATGTAAATAATATTGAAATGAAAGAGGTAGATTAATATGGAAAAGAATTTAAAAATGGAAGATTTAGTTAATTATTGTAAACAATATGGATATATATTTCAAGGTAGTGAAATCTATGGAGGTTTAGCTAACTCTTGGGATTATGGTTCATTAGGAAGAGAATTAAAAAATAATGTTAAAAATGCTTGGTGGAAGAAATTCATTCAAGAAAATACAAATACTGAATATAGAAACTATGGATTAGATTCAGCTATTTTAATGAATCCAGAAGTTTGGGTAGCATCTGGACATGTTGCATCATTTGCAGATCCACTTATTGATTGTAAAAAATGTAAATCTAGAGAAAGAGCAGATAAGTTAATTGAAGACTTTACTAATGGTAAAGAAACTGGTGATGGATGGGATAATGAAAAGCTAGAAAAATACATTGCAGATAATAAAGTACCATGTCCTAAATGTGGAGCATGTGATTTTACACCAATAAGAAAATTTAATTTATTATTTGAAACTCATCAAGGTGTAACTGAAGATAATAAGTCTAAAGTATATTTAAGAGGCGAGACTGCTCAAGGTATCTTCGTTAACTTCTTAAATGTTCAAAGATCAATGAGAGCTAAAGTGCCATTTGGTATTGGACAAATAGGTAAATCATTTAGAAATGAAATTACTCCAGGTAATTTTATATTTAGAGTTAGAGAATTCGAACAAATGGAACTTGAATTCTTCTGCAAACCAGGAACTGATCTTGAATGGTTTGCATTCTGGAAACAAAATTGTTTGGATTTCCTAGAAACTATAGGTTTATCAAAAGAAAATTGTAGATATAGAGATCATGCTAAAGAAGAATTATCTTTCTATTCTAAAGCTACAACAGATATTGAATACTTATTTCCAATGGGATGGGGAGAATTATGGGGAATAGCAGATAGAACTGACTATGATCTTTCAGTACATATGGAACATTCTAAACAAAACTTACAATACTTAGATCCTGAAACAAACGAAAAATATACTCCATATGTTATTGAACCATCTGTAGGTGTAGATAGATTAGTTTTAGCTTTATTAACTGAAGCATATACAAAGGAAACATTAGAAGATGGATCTGAAAGAGAAGTATTAAAATTAAAACCTTATTTAGCTCCATATAAAGTATGTGTATTACCATTAATTAAGAAGAATCATGCTGAAAAAGCTAATGAAATATTCCAAGAATTATCTAAGTCATTTATGTGTTCTTATGATGAATCAGGTAATATAGGTAAAAGATATAGAAGAGCCGATGTAGTTGGTACTCCATATTGCATTACTATTGATGATGAAACATTAAACAATGGTACAGTTACGTTAAGAGATAGAGATACAATGGAACAAATCACATTAAAGGTTGAAGATGTAAAGAATTACGTAGAAGAGAAGATTAATTTCTAGTTCTTATTTACTATATACGTATAATTTGTTATGATTTAAATAGAATAATATGTAGAAGGGTGTGTTATTATGGCATTTAAAAAGTTTAAAGATGCATTATTTCCAAATGGTAATGATGAACAAATAGATGATGTTGAAGATGATGCTTATGAAACAACAGCTAAAGAAGCGTCTACTTCAGGCAACAATATGATATTAGCTGAACCAAGAGCTTATTCTGAATCACAACAAATAGCTGATCATATCAAAAAAAGAAATTCTGTAATCGTTAATTTAAAAAGAGTTACTAATGATCAAGCTAAAAGAATTATTGATTTCTTAAGTGGTACTTTATATGCTTTAGGTGGTTCTTTACAAAAATTAGGTAATGGAATTTACTTATGTACTCCTAAAAATGTTAATGTTGAAGGACGCATGAGTGATGACGATGACAACAAAGAACAAAAAAATAAAATAGAAGATGAGATGGACTTTTAGTTAATTATCCTTTATAATAATTAACCAAGGTGATGTTCTATGAATAAATTCGATAGAAGCATAAATGGATATAGTATTCCTCAAGTTAATGCCTTTGTAGATGATTGTGTTGAAAAAGTAGATGACATGATTAATAAAATGAAAGCAAAAGACTTAGAGATAGATAGACTTAATAAAGAACTTGAACACTATAAACATATGGATGAAACTCTTAATCGTGCTGTAGTTATGGCTGAAGAGGCATCTTCTAAATATAAAGAAACATCACTTAATGAATCTGATTTAATTATTACTGAAGCTAAAAAGAATGCAAATAGAATTATAAATGATGCATTACTTAAAGCTGAAAAGATTGAAGAGGAATCTCAAAGAACTAGAAGAAATATTATCACATATAAAAGACGTATTCGTAATATTATTGAAGAACAAATGTCTTTGATCGATGATATTGACAAAGTAGATTTAAATGATACTAATAATTAGTATCATTTTTTATTTACTAATATATGAAAAAAATCTTTATAATTATATAGTAATAATAATGAAGGAGGAGATTATATGAAAAAAAATTGTTAGTTGCTGTTATGGCATTGGCATCTGTTGCTGCATTAACTGGTTGTGAAAAGAAAGGTGATAATAACACTGATACTACTACAACTACTACTGAAGCTGCTTCAAAACAATTATCATGTTTATTAACTGCAGATGGAACTACTATTAGAGTATCTGCTTCTTATGAAGGTGGTAAAATAACTAAGGCTACCATTAGTGGTTCAAAGAAATTTGCATCTGAAAAAGAAGCTAAGAAAGAATATGAAGAAGGACAAAAGGAACAAAAAGAAATGTTAAACTATAAAGGTTTAAACGTTTCAGTTTCTCAATCTGGTACTTTAGCAAGTTATTCTTATTCATTCACAATCGATAAGATGGATGATAAAGCTACAGCTCTTTACAATGAATTATTTGAAGAAATCAAAGACAAGAGCTATGATGAAGCTAAAGAAACTTTAACTAAAGCTACTTATACTTGCAAGTAATAAAAATGATCTTAATTGATCGTTTTTTTTATTTTATATATTCATAATATGCTATAATTAAATAGGTGATAGAATGAATAACAAAAAGATATTGATTATTGTATTAGCAATTATTGCTTTGTTAGGATGCTTTATTGCTATTAGAGTTATAACAAAAAAAGGAGAAAAGAATATGGGTAAAGTTAATATTGAAATAAGTGTAAAAAACTATGGAATAATTGAATTAGAGTTAGATGGTGATGTAGCACCTATAACAGTAGAGAACTTTGTTAATCTTGTTAATGATGGATTCTACAATGGCTTAACATTCCATAGAATTATAAGTGGTTTCATGATTCAAGGTGGAGATCCAAATGGAAATGGAACTGGCGGATCTAATAAAAAGATTAAAGGTGAGTTTAGTAAAAATGGTGTAGAAAATAATATATCTCATGTAAGAGGAACTATTTCTATGGCTAGAAGTGGTGGTAATCCAGATACTGAATATACTATGAATAGTGCATCATCTCAATTCTTTATAGTACATGAAGATTCTACTTATCTAGATGGAAATTATGCTGCATTTGGTCACGTAACTTCAGGAATGGAAGTTGTAGATAAAATTGCAAATGATGCACAACCTATAGATAGAAATGGAACTATTTCAAGAGATAAACAACCAGTTATTGAATACATTAAAGTAAAATAAGCACATAATGTGCTTTTTTATTTACTATATGATAAAATAAAACTAGTAAAGAAGGGATTAATATGAAGATTTGTATTGTTGGCGGTGGAGCATCTGGGTTAATGGCTGCAATTAATATAAAAAGAGATGATAATGAAGTTATTATCTTAGAATATAATGAAGAAGTAGGTAAGAAAATATTAGTAACTGGAAATGGGAGATGTAATCTTTGGAATGAAGAAATGAATATATCTAAATATAATTCATATAATAAAGAGCAAATAAATAATCATTTATTACTTTATTAATCTGCTCTCTATTATCTGAATTATATTTAGATATATTCATTTCTTCATTCCAAAGATTACATCTCCCATTTCCAGTTACTAATATTTTCTTA
>JAIKYM010000135.1 GCA_024683115.1 Bacilli bacterium | reverse complement strand
TATTAGACTATAAGATGACTTTAAATAATCCTAAGGATATAAATGATATGTATAAAAGATATTTTATTAATCTATCACAAGAGAAGTTTATAGTAATATTTTTAAATAATAAGAAACAATTAATTAAGCATAAAATACTATTTATAGGTACAATAGATAAGTCTATTGTTCATCCAAGAGAGATAATTAAGGAATCTTGTTTATCATCATCTAGTTATATAGTAGTTATGCATAATCATCCATCTCTAGATGTTAATCCATCTAAAGAGGATATAGCATTTACCATGAAGTTAAAAACACTTATGAATAATGTAGGAATTCCTTTGATAGATCATATAATTACAAATGGTGTTAACTATTATTCTTTTTATGAGAATTATGTTGATTTTAAATAAATATATGATAATATATATATGACTTGAAATTAATTGACAAAACCAACGGTTTTATGTTATTATTTTCGTGTTTGTAAGTCTTTCTTACGAACCGCACTAAAAAGGTTATAAGTGGTTAATCCCACCTTAAAGGCGAGTCTTCAAAAAATATTTAAAGGAGGTTAATGTATGAAAGCAATATTCGTAACTGGTGGAAAACAATATTATGTTGCTGAAGGTGATGAAATCTTCGTTGAAAAATTAGATGTAGAACCTTCAAAGACTGTTGATTTCGATACTGTATTATGCGTTGGAGATAAAACTGGTACTCCATATGTTAAAGGTGCTAAAGTTACATGTGAAGTTTTAAAACAAGGTAAAGCTAAGAAGATTAATATCTTAAAGAGAGTTCAAAAGAACAACCGTAATAAAACTCATATGGGACATAGACAACCATATACTAAGTTAAAAGTAACTAAGATAGTAGGTTAATTAATATGATTAAAATACTAAAAGAGATGGATAAAATAACTATTAAAGGCCATGCGAACTATCGTGAATCAAATGATATAGTATGCGCATCTATTTCATCTATCATGTATACAACAGTTAATGCTATATTAAACTTTAATGATAAAGCTATTAACTTTACTGATAATAATAGTGAATGTATTATAACAATTAATACTCATGATGAAATAACTGATAAACTAATTGATAACATGTTATTAATGTTTGAAGAAGTTAGTAAAGATTATCCATCCAATGTTGAAATAAAATAAGGAGGATTAATATGAAATTATTTATATCATTAAATATCCAACGTTTTGCTCACGTTAAGGCTCAAGGTTCTACTCAAAATGGTAGAGATTCTGTCGGACGTAGATTAGGTGCTAAAGCTGCAGATGGTCAAAAGATCAACGCAGGTTCAATTATATATAGACAAAGAGGTACTAAGATTTACCCAGGTAAAAATGTTGGTATGGGAAAAGATCATACTTTATTCGCACTAATTACTGGTGTTGTTAAGTATGAAAGAGCTGGAAAAGATAAGAAAAAAGTTTCAGTTTACGAAGCATAATAAAGAAGTGTATAATTACATTTCTTTTTTTTGTGCCTTTTAATATAATAAAAGTAGGAGTGTGACAATATGGAAAGTAAAATTAAAACACTTAAAATGATACTTAGTATAGGAGCAGTTATATTATTAATTGCTGGTATTTCTTTTCAATTTGTTAGTACAATAGAAGACTATGTCAGGGTAATAACTATGCTATTAATATCTGGTGTATTTGTTTTCTTATCTTTTTATGAAGAGAAGTATCTAGAATACAAAGGAGGATCAATACTAACATATATATTTGCTAATGTTGGTATTGTAGTAACATACATATCTTGTAGTGTTCAAGAATTATTCGGTAGTTGGTTCTCACCAAACGGAGATGGTGCATTTATCTTCTTAGGTGTACTACTATTCTTAATTGCTTTATTAGTTGCTGTAGCTACAGTTAAATATAAATTATATAAGATGATAGAATTATCTCTTTGGTTAGCTGTATTTGGTATAGCATTTATCTTACGTCATTTTGATATGTCTTATTTATGGATAATAGTTATTCTACTTGGAACTCTATTAATCAATAATATCTTCCGAATGACTATCTATAGTAAATGGTCTACTATAGGTCTAGCAATACTTCATATGTTTGCTATGGATGTTGATGTATTATTATCTAGTGCTTTATTAATTGTTATAGTATCTAACATGGTATTAATAATGTTTAAGAATGATAAGATAAGACTATTACCTATGATAGTTGCATCTTTAGCATTTATTGATTATTCATTAATACTTGAGTTAGGATT
>JAIKYM010000122.1 GCA_024683115.1 Bacilli bacterium | reverse complement strand
TCATCATATTCAAGCATACTAATTACCTTCCTATTCTAGTTAAAGTATAACATATATACGAAATAAAAAGAAGAACTATTTCTTTAGTTCTTCTAATTTTTTCTTCTCTTCTTCTAGTTTTTGTCTATCCATTTCAACTATATTAGCTGGAGCTTTATTAACATAGTTTTCATTAGATAATAGTTTTTCTCTTCTAGCAATACTTTCTTCTAATGTTTTTATTTGTTGTTCTTTTAATTTAGCTTCTTCTTCAGTCATTTGTTTTTCAAAATAGATAGTAGCTTTTATTCTTTGAGAGAATACTTTATAAGCATTCATTCCTAAAGGTTCTTTAATAACATTATCAGATAACTTTAATAACTTAACTATAAGTTCATTGTCATCTTCAGTATCAAACATTATCTTCATATCTTTAGAAATATTATTTTCTGCTTTAACATTTCTGAAGTTCTTAACAAATGTTATTTCATCTTCAACTATTTCTTCTTCTGCATCAAAGATTTGTTTCTTATCATACTTAGGATATTCAGAAATCATGATTGATTCAGCATCTTTAATAGGAAGCATTTGATAAATTTCTTCAGTAACAAATGGCATAAGAGGATGTAACATCTTTAAGATACCAGTTAATACATAACATAATACTGATTGAGTTGTATCACTTTCAATTGAATACTTAGCCATTTCAATATAATTAGAACAGAAATCATCATAAATAAATGAATATAATTCAGAACCTACAATATTGAAATCATATTTTTCCATATGTTTAGTAACATTCTTAATTACTTTATTATATTTAGATAATATCCATTTATCTTCTGGTTTTAAATCATCTAATTTAATTTCTTTTAGATTTTCAATATTCATTAAAACGAATCTAGATGCATTCCAAATCTTATTTATATAGTTCCATGTAGATTTAATCTTTTCTTCATCAAAGTTAAGATCAGATCCTGCTGTTACATCAGTACATAAGTAATGTCTTAAGGCATCAGCACCATATTTTTCAATCATATCCATTGGATCTACACCATTACCTAATGATTTAGACATCTTTCTTCCTTGTTTATCTCTAATTAATCCATGGATTATACAATCTTTAAATGGTCTTACACCATTTATTTCTTCTGATTGGTAAACCATACGAGCAACCCAGAAGAAGATAATATCTATACCAGTAACTAAACAATCATTTGGATAATATCTTTCTAAGTCTTCAGTTTTTTCTGGCCAACCTAATGTTGAGAAAGGCCATAAAGCTGATGAGAACCATGTATCTAATACATCATTATCTTGTACCCATCCTTCTCCTTCAGGTGCTTCCATTCCTACATAAACTTCTTCACCTTTATACCAAGCTGGAATTCTATGTCCCCACCAAAGTTGTCTTGAAATACACCAGTCATGTTGAATTTCCATCCAGTGATTTAAAATCTTCTCACATCTTGATGGATAGAAGTTAACTTTCTTATCTTTATCTTTTTGGAACTCTAATACTCTATTAGCTAAAGTTTCCATCTTAACAAACCATTGTTTTGAAAGATATGGTTCAACCATAACTCCTGTTCTTTCAGAATGTCCAACTGAGTGAACCATTGGTTCAATATCTAATAATAACCCTTGTTCTTTTAAATCTTTAATTAGATTTTCTCTACATTCTTCTCTAGTTTGTCCTTCATACTTACCTGCATTTTCATTCATTGTTGCATCAGGATTCATAACTTTAATTCTTTCTAAGTTATGTCTTTCACCTACTTCAAAATCGTTAGGGTCATGTGCAGGTGTAATCTTAACACATCCTGTTCCAAATTCAGGATCAGCATGTTCATCACCTATAATAGGTATTTCTTTATTAACTATTGGAAGAATAACATTCTTACCAATTAAATCTTTATATCTCTTATCTTTAGGATTTACCGCTACTGCTGTATCACCAAATAATGTTTCTGGTCTAGTAGTTGCAACATCTAGATAATCATCAGTACCTGCTATAACATATTTTAAATGATAGAAAGCACCTGGATCATCTTGATAAATAACCTCTTCATTAGATAAAGCTGTTTGTGCAGCTGGATCCCAGTTAATTATTTTTTCTCCACGGTAAATTAATCCTTTATTATAGAAATCAACAAATACTTTAGTAACTGCTTTATTTAAACCTTCATCTAAAGTAAATCTTTCTCTAGTATAATCAACAGATAAACCTAATTTACCCCATTGTTTTCTGATTGTATCTCCATGTTCATGAGTCCAATCCCAACAAGCCTCTAGGAATTTATCTCTTCCATATTCATACTTGTCTATTCCTTCACCTTTTAACTTTTGTACAACCTTAGCTTCTGTTGCTATAGCTGCATGGTCCATTCCTGGAAGCCACAAAGTATCAAAGCCTTGCATTCTTTTAAATCTTATAATTGTATCTTGTAAAGATGTATCAAATGCATGACCTATATGAAGTATACCTGTAACGTTAGGTGGAGGTATAACTATACAAAATGGATCTTTAGATTTATCTCCTGCATTGAAGTATCCCTTTTCTTTCCAATTATCATATTTATTTTCTTCTACTTTTAAATGATCATATTTAGTATCTAACATATTAATCACTTATCCTTTCATCTATATATTTATTACATATGTCTTTTATTTCTTTAATTCTTTCATCATCAATTTTATCTA
>JAIKYM010000014.1 GCA_024683115.1 Bacilli bacterium | reverse complement strand
TAAGATGAGTCTATATATTGTTCATGATCTAAATCATGTAATTGTTTTTCACATCTATCTCTAAATAATGCAATTAAATCATTCTTATTATATTTAAAATCTATTCCAAATTCTTCTAATAATTCATTAATTCTATTTAAAGCACTAGGATGTAAACAAACAAATCTGTCATAGTGATTCTTGCCAAATTGTTTATTCATTCTTTCTTTGTAATGTCTTGTTTTATCTATAAGATAATCATCTATAGATGGAAATAATTCAGGTTTACTTGGATATCTATATAATTTAACTAAACCTTCTTCTTGAGCATGTAATAAAGCATCGAAAACATTTTCATAGTATTCTTCATTAATTATATCTACGCCTACATCAGATACTACTTCTTCAAAACCTGTATTTATATTTTTGAAAGTTTCATCTGATAAAGAATAAATAGATGAATCATTTGAATACATCTTATCAAAAGCATTAGGTATTAACTCAATTAATTCCCAAGGATCATCTTTGGTATTTCTAGCCAATTCATATGTTAAATCATCACCTGATCTACCACTGAAATGAATAGCTAATACCTTCTCAGGTGTTGCATATACATATGTACCATGTGTAGATTCTCTAGGTTCTAATCTTTTAATTCCATGTTCCTTACTTCCATGGTAAACAATTCCCATATTATCACTCTCTTTTATTAATCATTATCTACTGTAGCACTCTCTTGGCTTCTATTAATATCATTAGTTATAGCAACAATAATAGCTAATATTATTTCTTTTTTACTTTCATCTAATATTTCTATTTCATATTTATCTCCTATAGAAATAAATGCTCTTTGAATACTTCCTACTTGATTATTTTTATCATCAAAAATTCTAAAATCATAGTTGAAAGTACTTCCTTCTACTCTATAACCATTTGATAAAGCATAGTCATTTTTAAATAGTTTAAATTTCTTATTAATTTTAAATGCTAATTCATTGTTGATAAATACATTATAAGTTGGCATTAAATGTAATACCTCTTGTTCAATATAAGCTACTTGATTACCACTCATATCAGAAATAGTAGTTTTAGCTCCAATAGATATTACTTTGCTAGCTATTTCATATACATTATTTTCATTTTCATCTAATACATAGAATTTATTGTGTATAGAAAATAACTTTTCATTAACATATAGTTTCATATTATCGCTC
This sequence comes from Bacilli bacterium, assembly GCA_024683115.1. Taxonomy (GTDB): domain Bacteria; phylum Bacillota_I; class Bacilli_A; order RF39; family UBA660; genus UBA6985. The sequence continues at coordinate 2,252 of JAIKYM010000014.1, read as the reverse complement.
CTATAATTATTATATAAAAAAAGATTGTAGTAAAACAATCTTTTATTTAAGAGCATCTTTAATATATTTAATTAAATCTTCCTCTTTATAATCTTCTTTATATTCAATAGTAAAATTAGCATCTACAATTCTTTTGCTATCGTCAAAGTCAGATGTAACTGAATTAATATTTTCATTTTTAAATAAATTCTCTATAAAACTCATATAACAGTTTTCACAGCACATATCCTCTACATAATATGTATAAATGTTAAGTTTTCCCTGAAGTCCTTTGTTGAATTTCCATAAATGAGGATAAGTATATTTTTTAAATATACTAATAAAAGAATAAATCATCTCAGGTGTTATATTATTATCATATTCAATATTTAAACCTAATTCTTCACCTTCAAATGATTTTTTAGCACTTAAAATACCTTCTTGAATTGATAAGTAATCTTCTAATTCATCACCAATAAAATCATTTATTACAATTCTTAACATATTATCACTTCCTTTTTTATACAATATCATATTTATTTATAAACTCTTTCTATTATTTCTTTATATTCATCAGGTAATCCGATAAGAGCTTCCTCTTTTTGAGATTCACTCATACCATATAAACTTTCAGCAACAGATCCAACAATACAACAATTAGTATCAGTATCTCCACCCATTAGTAAAGTTTTTCTTATTGCATCTTCAAAGGATGTTGAATTATATATTGCATAAAGGCAATTACCTATTGTTTCACCACAAGTCATATTAAATTTAGTAAATGGTTCATATTTAACTAATAGATTTAGCATTTTATATACTTCTTCTTTCGATAATCCATTTCTAAAATAATAAATCATTAGAGCAATAATAGTAGCTGATTCAATTGCTTCTTTAGAATTGTGAGATGGAATAGTTACTAGTCTAGCATTTTCTCTTACTTCTTCTTCACTATCAAATAAATATCCTACAGGTGATATTCTCATCATTGCACCATTACCTATACTATCATTTTTCCCTATTCCTTTTGCCCACTTAATAGTACCTGGTGAAAATGATGTATTAAAATACGGCTCAAAATTAGGTTTATATTCTAGATTATCTAATATATATTTTCTTAATGTTTCTTCATAAACCTTATTATTTATAATAGCATCAATAACAGCAATAGTTTCTATAGTATCATCACTATAAAATGAATTTGGTAGTATTAATTTATCTGGATTAATACTTTCAATCTTTTGCATTTGATTAAACTCATATACACTACCAGCCTTATCTCCATATAATGCACCTAACATTTTATCACCACCTATTAAATATATCATATCACATGTTCATATATAATCCACAAAAAAGAAGGTTTACTAACCTTCTTTTAATAATCTATTTAATATGTCTTTTTAGTAATCCTAAGTCTTGGGTTTGCGCTAGAGTAATATTTCTACTTCGTATTAATTCTTCAACTGTTATTTTACCATCAAATACATCCTGTATTTGATAAAAATATTTATCTTTATTTTTTTGTTTTCTTTCATTTAAATACATATCAAATAGTTTTTCAGCATAAAATGTTGATTTAATATATAGTAAGTTACTAGCATCATTTTCATTAGAAATATTACCCATTTTTAATGATAATGAATAGTAACGATCTAATATATCATTGAAACGAGTTAATTCTGATACTCTCAATAATTCACCTGTAGGATCCATCTCTAAAGCTGCAACCTTTTCTAGAAATATGCTTATTATTTCTTTATTTAAATAGTCCTCAGCATACCCAATATTTTTTTCTTGTTGAGAATGAGCTATTTCATGTATTAATGTAGCTGATGATAATTGTGTTAATTGTTCACCTAGATTAATATGTGAGAAATATACTTGACGATTATCACCTTGTGTTGCCACTGGAGTAATTATTAATGGCTTTTCTATTTTACCAACAATTGAGTGTCCTTCAACCAAGTTAATTGGAAGATCCAATGGATTCTTTTTTACTAAAAACGAATTTACTCTATCATAAAATTCAGTAACACTATTAGTTGAACCAAAGTATTCCATATTACTTTTTAATTGATCATAACTAGCATAATATATATCACTTAATGAAAAATATTTTTGACAAAAAGTTTTTGTTAATTCTCTTACTTCTTCTAATGATAAAGTTGGAAGATTTAATAATGAAGAAATTGACTTTTCATCTTTTTTAGGCATTACACTAATAAAATTTCTAAACATTTTTAATGATATATTATCAAGATTTATACCTT
>JAIKYM010000169.1 GCA_024683115.1 Bacilli bacterium | reverse complement strand
CTAGAACCAAATATACCAATTAATAATAATACTGTATCTAAATTTCCAGTAAACATAAAATCAAAAATTGTAGATATATATATAACCATACCAACAAAGAAAATTGGTATTAATAATAGTATTAAAATATATAACATATTAACCTCCTTAAAATAATAACTGAAACAATGTTTCAGTTATTTATCTTATTCATCAGCGTTTTTTGTTACTGTAATAAATCTAACTTCACCAGTTGTAGGATTAACAATTTTCTTAACAACTTTAACTTGAGGACTTACATTAGATACTTCCTCTTCTTCTTTTGGTGGAGTCATACCAACAACTGAAGTAGGATGAGATTCTACTATTTTACTAGGCATCTCATTAACCATATCTTCTTTCTTTTCTTCATTAGTTGCAATAGCTGCAACACCTACAGATTGAGGCTTAACTACTCTAGCTCCAATACCTGTAACAGAAGAACCATTTATATTTAGTTTAGGACCTTGATCCTCTAATTTTCTTTCATGAGTTGCCTTATTGGCAATATCTTTATTCTTTAAAGCTTTTTTAGTTAGATCATATTTATACATGAAATAACACATAACAACTAAAGCAGTGAATAATCCAATAGATAAGATAATAATTGGAATTAAACCATTGTACTTCTTAACAATATGAATTGTATATGTAGTGCTAGATTTATCTCCAAATGATACAGTTACGTATGCATTATTTTCTTTATCTGATAATACGAATTTACCATCACCTTTTATCTTTGCATCTTCACTATAAGGAACTGCAAGGATATAAAGTTCTTTAGTTGTATATGGAACTGTTACTGTATATTCTTTTGTATTTGGATCAAATTTTAAATCAGCATCAATAATATCTAATTCCTTTAATAAAGTATTACTATCTCCACCTTCTGGTCTAGTAATTAATACAGATATTATAGCTGTTCCACCTGCTCCATTATTTAACGTTAAATTAACACTGTTTGTTCCAACACCTAATTGTCTTTGTCCTAAACCAGTAATAGATACACCATCTGGTACTGTTGCTTGAACATCAACAACTTCAGTATCTGGATTAACTGTTACATAATAAACACCATTGTTTTCGACTACTTGGAAATCACCAACTTTAATACTAGTTAATTTTAATAAATTAGCTTGTGTAGTTGGTACAGTTTCTCTTGTTGTAGCCATAGTAGCTTGTGTTTGACCAGCAACTGTTTTTCTTGTTGTAGTTGTTGTAGCTGCTGCTGTAGGTTGAGGTTTTACTGTTAACTTACCACTAGCAGAAATACTTACATTATTATCTTCATAGTCACCATCACTAAAGAATGATAACTTAACAGTTACTGTAGTTTCACCAACTGATTGAGTTGAAAAATTAATAGTAAATAAAGTGATTTTAGAATTACTTACATCTCCAAATAATTCAAAACTAGATGCATCTAAATCTCCTTGAGATAAACCACCTTTATTAATACCAGTTCTAGTAGCACCAGAACCAGAAATTGAAATAGTACCTTTTGCAGCAGTAATACCATTTGTAGGTGTTGCATATACTGTACATGAAGAATTGTTACCAACAATTACTTCCTTACAATTAACACTTAAAGACACACTAGATGCCTTAGCACTAAATGGTATTAATACTAACAATGCGACTAAGATAGATAAAATTGTTTTTCTCATATCTTCTTCCTCCTTATTATTAATAATATACTTACTATTAATATTATCCCTATTATTATAATAACATAATAAATATTATAATTCTTTTTTACCTCTATTTTTTCAAGTTGGTTTACATCAATTTTCTTATCATTGAAGTTCTCATCAGTATAAACCAAATTATTTGATTTAATATCAATATTATTGATACTATCGTTTATTTTAATCTTAATTTTTCCTAAATGGACTTTACCTATTTGTAAATCACTAGTATACAAATAAATAATGTTTCCAACCTGTTCACCTTCCCAAACATCATCTTTATTAAATTCAATAAAACTAACTTGTTCAGGCAAACTATAATCATATTCAATAGCTGCTATTGCGTAATTAACATTAGTATATAAATCACATTCAATAGTATCACCTATACTATATGAAGGACATTCTAAATTAATATATTCACTATCAGCATACCCCACAATGGGGAAAAAGGATAACAATATAAGTATAACTATCTTTTTCATTTATTATCCTTTTTATAAACTTGTTATTTTTCCTCTGATGAAATTGTATAACTTAGCAACATCACTTAATGAGATAGCATCTTTGCCTCTAACTTTAGCTGCTTGTAATACTTTTTGATCAGTTATAGGATTTTTATTTGTTGTATGTGCAAATAATCTTGCAGCATCACTTAATGATAGACCACCATCTTGGTTAACATCCCCTACAAGAATAACTGTGTAAGTAATATTATCACCAGGATTATAAATCTTAGTTCCAGTACCAATTCTGTATACTGTATGAGTTATATTTTCACCATTCTTATTAAGTACTTTAAATCCTTCTTGTAGATTACTTAAATTATTTATGAAATAAGTAGAATTAAATACTAATGTACTACCAGATAAAGTAAAGTTATTAGAACTTACATTCTTAATATAAATAACATTATCTACAATATCAAATACAGTACTTGATAGTTTTAAATATGGATTATAATCATCATATAAAGTAACAGGTACTTCGGAATCATCACCTTCGAATGTAATTACAACTACATAATTACCATCTATAGCATTAGTGTTTTCTGATACTGTTACTAATACTTGAGTATTAGTCTTTTCAATTGTGAAATTATTTGTTTTATCTACATCATTTAATAATACCTTAACAGTAATTTTGTCTTTAGTATTTTCAACATTACTTGTGTAGTTAATAACATATGTTCCACCATGACTTGTATGAACTAAATGATCTTCTGTAGGTGAATCAATTTCAACTTCCCCAATTCTGAAATCTCTGTTAGATACATCTATTGTTACCCAATCAGAAGACTTAGTAACAGTCTTGTTAGACATTGTATAGAATGTTTCTAATTTATATGATCCCATTGGTACAACATTAGCTGCAAATGATACTTCAATATCAAACTTAAAGCTTATGAATATATCATTATGAGCCTTAACATTAAAAGTGAAGTAATTTGATACATCATTTCCATCTGCATCTAACATTTTTGAATTGTTCATAAATTCATACATTTTACCATTATTTGAACCTCTATCTAGGTCAGTTAAGTTTTGAGTTTGAATAGTATAAACAATCTTACCAGCTTTATTATTATATAAATACTTAGGTCTATTATTATCTGGATATACTTGAATATCGTTCATGATGTTGAAATCGAAGTAATAACTTTGAACTGTAAATGCATATTCAAATTTAATAGATTCATTTTCATCAATTACATATTCAGTAACTAAGATATAATCACCAGCCGCTACATTATTACGAGACTCATAGATTACTTTAGTAGTATGAGTATCAACGAAATCAATACTATCATTAACTGTGAACTTAGTTACCCTATTACCCATAGAATCTGTAACATATCTAGTTAATCTACTATAATCTGCACCAGTAACAACTGTAGGTAATGTTAATACACCATCTAAGTTAGTATACATACCATCTACATCAACACTACCATTTGAAGAATTGAATGTAGATTTAATTGTAGCTTCCCCATATTCACCAGTTAAATCGACATCAATGTGGATATATTCTGAGTGAACTTCAAATTCTACTACTTTATAATCATTTTCTGAATAATATAGAACTAAAGCATATCTACCATTTGGTATTTGAATACTATTATTTCTACGTGTTGGAGTTAATACTAATTTTTGATCAACATCAGTTGTATTAACCTCATTGAATAAGTCACCATACATATCAGCAGTTGTACAAGTATTACCTGAATCACTTATACATCTATCATTAATACTCCATTTAATCTTATCTTTATAAATATCAGTATCAACTTTAATAGATATCTTTTGGTCAGATAAGTTTTTATAGATACCATCTACTTCTCTAGATAATTCTTCATTATCTTCAGTATATGTATAAATACTTGTAGCCTTTTGTTCAGCTAAATCCCAAGCGAACATATCTTCAAACGCATCGATTGCATATGTTTCAGCAACATCACCATATCTAATCTTAACATTGTATAAATCTTCCATGTTAATATTATCATTTAAGTAGAATGTTACTTTACCAGTACATACTTCATTTTCACATGTTACATCAGTAATAGTAATTCTTGATACTTGTCTATTAGCTATACCTTCGTCAGATACATTTACAAATTCTAAATTAACAAATTGTAATAAAGATATATCAATGTGTTCTGTATCAATATGAGCACTTGAAATATACATAGTAGTTAAATCCATTGTGAATGATTTTTCATCACTTTGAACTTTAGGATATACATTTTCAAGTTTAACAATATATTGATCATTTGTAATTTGATAATTTACATCTCTACTTATTGGAACTTCATTAGGTTCTGAATAAGTAAATCTAATTACATAATTACCAATTTGAGTTACATCAGATACATTTGTAATATTAAATTTATATTGTATCTTTGTAGCTTCATTTTCATCTACAACTACCTCATATGAAGTATCAAAATATTTATGAGTTTCATTTGAAACTGTGTAATAATATTCATTTCCTTGTTTATTTAATGGTGTACCATATCCATTTACATTGTAGTATATTGCTACACTAATATTACTTGGATCAGCAATATTTTCACCATCAAGTATAACTGTCTTAGTAACTGAATCATTGTGTGGAACAACTAATTCATCACTTGCTTCATTTACACTTAACCCTAAGAACTTAGTAAATTGTAATTCAGCAGTTACTGGATTAACTAATGAAATATTATTATTTGGATTAGTATATTCAACAACTAATCTATAATCACCAGATTCTAATGTATCATTAGTAGTCATTACTAAATAATACTTACCAGTGTAGTTAGATAAATCTTCTATTTCATCATAAGTTCCTTGACCATTCTTAGTAGCTAAATAATATGAGTACTTATCTGTTGCAACATCTTCCCATTGATTAGATGAGTTCTTACGTTGTAGCTTATGAACAATATCTTCATATTTAAATATGTCTTTAGGTTTAACTTCATAAACTATTTTTGATTGAGCATTACTATATAGTTCATCAGTATCATTAAGAGTATTAGTGAATTGATGTTCTCCTAATGTAATACTATAAACTGGATCTAAGTAAGTTATTGTAGACATGTGAATATTTCTATTCCATAGAGATGGATATGTTTCAGGTCTAATAACTACTTCACCAAGAGATTCATGTGAACCACCATTTGCAACAATATTATTTAAATATCCAACACCATATAATGAACTACTATATTGTACATATGTATAATATACTCCACCATTAACTTCAGTCTTAGGTAAGATAGTAATTGGATAGTCACGGTTTGTAGAAGAAATTGATATATCAAATAAATCAGTTACATCATAAGCTTCATCATATTCATAAATATGAGATTTATACGAACCAATAATTGAACCAACAACTACATCACCATTTTCATCAAAGTCTAAATATCTAAATGCAGTTAATAATGTATCTAATTCATTAGTAGTTGCATAATAACTATTAGCTTGAAGTTGAATTATATTATTACCATCACGATACTTAACATAGTCCGTATTGTTTTCACGTTTTTTATAAACAATTGATTTAGTATAATTATCTGTTGTTGTATCTATTGAACCATCTTCATTAAATACATATTTGTCTAATAGATTATATGCATCAGTATATAATTTTTCAAAATCTGAATTTCCGTCTAAAGTTTCAGTACGTTCAACATAAGTTCTTTGACTATCATTTTTATCAACTTCTTCAGAATATAAGTATGTAACAACATTATTCTTATATTTTTTAATTTTTAATACATAATCTTGTTGATCATAGAAGTATATAGCACCATTTTCTCCAGATTCTTTATCAGCTAGTTTGCTATAAATCTTAACACCTAAACTATCAGTACTATATTGATAGTATGGATCTTCAGTACCTTTAACCATACGTAAACTCAAATAATATTCATACTTCTTATTTCCTTGTGGAAAGTTAGTTAACAATGGTTCAACGCTAGATTCGTGTTTATCAACACTTGATGCTAAATAGAAGTCAAGTGAAGATTCTTCAATAGTAAATGTCTTTTCATATACTGCTGAAGTATTGAATAATTCCATGGTTAATTTGTATTCACCTATATAACGTGCAATATTATTATCATATACAATAGTAAACTTAATTGTATGGTTATTTCTATTAACTTCCGTTATTAAGTCGAATGAATCGGCTGCATCAGCATCAACTTCACCTGAATGTCTAAAATAATAATATCTATTAAATAAACGCATTCTAGTATTGTATGTATGATAAATTGTAAATGCTTCATTAGATAAAACTCCATCAGCATTATGAACAAGCTTTAATGTTTTAATATGATCAAAGTCTTCTGGATCAATATCTCCATAATTTACAACGAATTCAAATTTACCACCATCTGAGTAACCAATATTTCTACTCATTGTTTCATATTCACGATACTTACCATTAACCTTAATATATATAGCATCATCTACATAATTATATTTGTTGAAATCTATATTTCCATATGTTTGTTGGAATTCAGTATAAGGCATAGTGTGTAATACATTTTCATTATCATAATACTTAATAGTATTAACACCATCAACTTGTGAGTAACTCTTAATTAAGATACCAGCATTATATGGATATAATACACTGCCATCTTCATCTAGTGTTAATTCATCTAAATCTACTCCTGAATAAGTTGAAACGAATTCAGTAGCAGTTAATACTAATGTATCATTTCCAGATTTAATAGTTACCATATTAGTATCTCTATTATAATTTACAAATTCATAATAAACTGGTCTACTTGATAATCTGTGAGATGAAGAACTAACATCTACAAATCCTTGATTAGGAACTATAACTGTAATATTTGTATGTTTTTCAAGAGTACCCATAACATTAGAGAACTCTGGATTAGAATAACTAAATTCTAAATCATAATCACCAGCAGAAACAATATTATCATTAACATTTAATGTTGCACCAATATATAAGTATGCAACTGTTGGATCGTTAGCATCAACTTGTCTATCAACTATCTCAAAGTTATCAGTATAATCATATTGAGTTTCATCTTCTGTTAATGTTACTGACTCTAATGTAATCTTTGTTAAGTCAATGTTTTCAACATTAGTTAATTTAACTTTCCATACATTATTATCATCGATATTTGTACCAGTTCCACTATAAATTGTAGCATCTTCAGCCATATCGAAATTATAATAATTATCTAATAAAGTAAATGGTTGGTCTTTTACACCTTCACGGTTATCACTAGGCCATACATAAATCTTGTAGTTACCTGGGATATAATCAACACCATCTCTTAATTTTAATGTAATAACACCGTTTGTAGTATCAACTTCTACATCAAATTGAGAAGTAATTAATTGTTCATTTTCTCCTAATACAATTCTATTATCTAGAGGTTGATCTAAATCTGGACATCTTTCATCATATGGATTAGCATTACAATTTAACTCAGGTTCAACAAATGTGAATGTCAAATCAAATGTATCATCTGGATAATATACATTTTTAAATGTATAAGTACCAGCATCTTCTGTATTTAACCACATAACAAATGTTGTTTCTGTTGTAGCACCATATGCTTGTGCTTCATCGTAAGAAGCTTGTGTAATTTCATATCCAGTTGTACATTCAACTTTAACTCCTAAATCAACTAATACAGGAGTCCATTTTTTGAATTGTTCATTTCTTGTATAAGGTACAAGATTATTATCGTAAATAGTTACATCTGTACTTTCTCTTTGTACTGTGTATTTATTAATATTTAAAGCAACATCTTCATCAACATTTTGAATGTTAGATATATCTATTTTTTGAACACTTTCTAAATCTATCATCTTATGTTCAAAATTAACGTTGATGTCTATTGTTTCTTCTGGATAACTCATGTTATAGAATCTATAAGTTCTATTTTCACCAGTTCTAATCCACATTACGAATGCTGTATCTGTTGTTGCTCCCCAACGTCTTGCATCACTTCTATCAATTTCATCAATATTATATGTTAGACCGTTTAATTCAGTTCCTTGAACGTTAGCTCCAAGGTCAACAACTATTCCGATCCACTTGTGATCTTCATTAGGAAGATTGCCACCTTTGTAAGGAATCATGCTTATATCATCAACAGTTATTGTATTATTTTCATATGCAACTGAATATCTACCAGCATTTAATACAATACCAGGATTATCATTATTAGTTGCTTTAGTCCAATCAATTGTATCAGTGCTTACTAAAGATAACTCATCATGATTGAATTCAATATCTATAGTATAAGTATCATTTGTATAATACTTATTTGCAAATGTATAACTTCCACCTTTATCTGTAGTTAGCCACATGATAAATGCTGTATCTGTAGTTGCTCCCCAACGTCTTGCTTGAGTTCTATCTTCTTCTTCAATATTATATGTTCCAGTAGATACAACTTCTGAACCAAAGTCTAATAGTAATCCTACCCAATTCTTTGGTACATTTTGATTGCCACCTACATAAGGTATCATATTATCTTCATTAACAATTACTTTATTATTATCTTTATCAAATACTACTTCGTATTTTTCTTCATTATTCTTGATATTAACTTCTGAAGGATCATTTGTATTTGCTTTACTTATATCTATTGAACTTGCACTTACAAATTCTAATTCTTTATGATTAAATTCAATATCAATTGTATAAGTGTTATCTGTGTAGTACTTATCAGCAAATGTATAACTTCCACCTTTATCTGTAGTTAGCCACATAATAAATGCTGTATCTGTAGTTGCTCCCCAACGTCTTGCTTGAGTTCTATCTTCTTCTTCAATATTGTAATTACTAATGCAATCAACTTCTACACCAAAGTCTAATAGTAATCCTACCCAATTCTTTGGTACGCTTTGATTTCCACCTACATAAGGTATCATGTTATCTTCATTAACAATTACTTTATTATTATCTTTATCAAATACTACTTCATATTTTCCTTCATTATTTTTTATGTTTACTTCTGAAGGATCATTAGTATTTGCTTTGCTTATATCTATTGAACTTGCACTTACAAATTCTAATTCTTTATGATTAAATTCAATGTCAATTGTATAAGTATCATTTGCATATTCTTTATTTGCAAATGTGAAAGAACCAGTTCTATCAGTTGTTAGCCACATGATAAATGCTGTATCTGTAGTAGCACCCCAACGTCTTGCTTGAGTTCTATCTTCTTCTTCAATATTGTAATTACTAATGCAATCAACTTCTACGCCAAAGTCTAATAGTAATCCTACCCAATTCTTTGGTACGCTTTGATTTCCACCTACATAAGGTATCATGTTATCTTCATTAACAATTACTTTATTATTATCTTTATCAAATACTACTTCGTATTTTCCTTCATTATTCTTAATATTTACTTCTGAAGGATCATTTGCATCTGCTTGACTAATATCTATTGAACTTGCACTTACGAAATCCATTGCATGTTGTACAAATTCTACTTCAATAGATATTGTATCGTTTGCATTATTTTGATTAACAAATGTATAAGTACCAGACTTTTCAGTTGTTAACCACATAATGAATGTTGTATCATTTGTAGCACCCCAGCGTTTAGCTTGAGTTCTATCTGCATTTTCAATTCCATATGTACATGTAGAATCAACAAATGCATTTAAGTCTACTAATATTCCTACCCATTTTTTAGGAGTGCTACTATTACCGCCTACATAAGGAATCATATTAATATCTTCAACTGTAATCTTATTACCTGAGTAAGTAACATTGTATCTACCATCGTTATCAATAATACCAGGATTATCATGATTATCAGCTTTAGTACCATCTATAGCATTAGCATATACTAATCTTGTAGTACTATCTTTAAATTCAAAATCAACATCAATGGTATCATTTTCATCTATTAAACTCTTGAATCTGTATGTTCCAGTTTTACCTGTATGCATCCACATTACAAATGCTGTATCTGATTCAGCTCCCCAACGTCTTGCTTCAGTTCTATCGCCATCTTCAATTGTGTATCTTGTTCCATTGTATTCAACACCTTGAACATCTACACCAAAATCAACTATTAATCCCATCCACTTATGTTCATTATTAGGATCACCTAAACCAGTATAAGCAGTTAAGTTTTTATCTTCTACAGTAATAGTATTACCGTTGAAAGATACATTATAATCGCCAGCATTTTCAACTATACCAGGATTATCATATTGATTAGCATTAGTTACATCAATTGGTTTAGCAGTTATTAATTTAGGAACTAATTTATCAAATTCAATATTTAAATCAAAAGTATCTTCTTCATAATAAATGTTTTTGAATCTATATGTTCCTGCTTTTTCAGTTGTTAGCCACATTACAAAAGCTGTATCTGTTGTTGCTCCCCAGTCTCTAGCACATGTTCTATCAATATCTTCTATTGTATATTTTTTATTATTATATTCTACACCTTGAACAACTACACCGAAATCAACAATTAATCCTACCCATTTTTTAGGAGTGTCTATATTGCCACCTACATAAGGTTCAATATTAATATCAGTAATCTTAATTGTATCTTCATCATGAGTTACAGTGTATTTCCCAATGTTATTAACTTCATTAGAGTTAGAACCATTTGAAGAAACACTTTTTGCTTCAACTAACTCAGCAGTTGTATAAGAATAATTTAATGTAATATCAATTGTATCAGTTGGATAATAAGTATTAGCAAAACTTATAGTTCCTTTTTTATTTGGAGTTATCCACATTACGAATGCTGTATCTGTTGTTGCTCCCCAACGTCTTGCTGCTTCATAATCTATATCTTCAATATTATAGTTTTGTGTTCCTTGTACTTTTACTCCAAAGTCTACTATAAATCCCATCCATTTAGCTGGTGTTTCAATATTTCCACCAATTTAAGGAATTACACCATTATCAGTAATAGTTACTGTATTTTCATTTATTGTTGATGTATATTTTCCGCTGTTTTGAACAATGTTTGTTTCATTTTGATCTGCATTAGTTACATCAATTGGCGTGAATGTTGTTAATGCTATTTCTTTATGAGTAAAATTTAATGTTAATGTTATTTCATCTTCAGGATAATAAGTATTAGCAAATTTTACTGTTCCAGCTTTATTTGGAGTTACCCACATTACGAATGCTGTATCTGTTGTTGCTCCCCAACGTCTTGCTGCTTCATAATCTACATCTTCAATATTGTAGTTTTGTGTTCCTTGTACTTTTACTCCAAAGTCTACTATGAATCCCATCCACTTAGCTGGTGTTTCAATATTTCCACCAATGTAAGGAATTACACCATCGTCATAAATTGTAACTGTGTTTTCATTTATTGTTGATGTATACTTTTCACTGTTTTGGACAATATTTGTTTCACTTTGATCTGCATTAGTTACATCAATTGGTGTGAATGTTGTTAATGCTATTTCTTTATGAGTAAAATTTAATGTTAATGTTATTTCATCTTCGGGATAATAAACATTCGCAAATTTTACTGTTCCAGCTTTATTTGGAGTTACCCACATTACAAATGCTGTATCTGTAGTTGCTCCCCAGCGTCTTGCTGATTCATAATCTATATCTTCAATATTGTAGTTTTGTGTGCCTTGAACTTTTACTCCAAAGTCTACTATGAATCCCATCCACTTAGCTGGTGTTTCAATATTTCCACCAATGTAAGGAATTACACCATCGTCATAAATTGTAACTGTATTTTCATTTATTGTTGATGTATACTTTCCACTGTTTTGAACAATATTTGTTTCACTTTGATCTGCATTAGTTACATCAATTGGTGTAAATGTTGTTAATGCTATTTCATCATGAGTAAATTCAATATTTAAATTTACTTTATCTGTTGGATATTCATCATTTTTATAAGTAAAAACTCCACCTTGAGAAGTTGTTAGCCATAGAATAAATGTTGTATCATTTGTAGCACCAAAGTGTAGCGCTTCGTTGTAACTTGATTCTTCTACGCCTTGAACTTTAACACCTAAGTCAATTAATATACCAACATATTTATTTTCATTTTCATCTTCATATAATTGATATTTTGTTAAACCTTTATCATTAATTGTTATTGTGTTATTAGCATAAGCTACAGTATATTTGTCAGCATTTGCTAGTACACCAGGATTATCAACATTTTCATCGAAATTAGTTGTACTTATTTTTGTAGCACTCTTTAATTCAATTTTTCTTTGAGTAAATTCAACTTTAACATCTACAGTATCATCTGGATATTCAACATTTTTAAATGTATATGTTCCAGCATTTTCTTTTGATACCCACATAATAAATGAATTACTATTTTCAATATCTTCAATTATTACATTGTTATCTCCAACTATTTCAGAAGCAACTCCTAAATCAATTTGGATACCTACCCACTTTTGTGATTCTTCAGTTCCATCTTTAACATACGAAGTTAAGGCATCATCAATAACTGTAATTTTATTATTAACATATTCTACTGAATATTTATCTTTGTTTTCAAATTCGTTATCAACTTTTGTAGCAGATTTTAAAGATATAGCTTGTTGAGTAAATTGTACATTTAATTCAAATGTATTCGTTTCATCATCAATATTAGCAAATGTATAAGTTCCACCTTTTTCAGTATTTAGCCACATAACAAAAGTTGTTTCTGATTTAGCACCCCAACGAGTAGCATCTGTATAATCAACATTTTCAATATTGTAATTACCTGTTCCACGAACTTTAACATTTAAGTCTACAAGTATTCCAACCCATTTGTGAGTATTTTCAGAATCATTACCACCGATGTAAGGTATTAAACCTTTATCTTCAATAACAATTGTATTATCACGATATAAAACAGAATACTTTCCATCGTTATTAACAATTCCTTGGTTATCTAAAATATCAGCATTTTTAACATCTAAAGCAGAAGCATATTTTAATCTAACTTTCTTTCTACCATTTGGATTTTGAGGATCATAGATTTCATCTGGATATCTATCTTCAGTATAAGGAGAGTCATTGTTAGAGTTATCATAAATAATCGCATACATAACATCTTCAGGATTTTCAATTCCTTGAGTAGTTAAACCAAATCTAACTTCTTTTACCTTATTAACATAATTAGTATTATCCTCTAAAGGCTCAGTTAAATTTTCACCATAGTAAGATGGTGACGAAACTGTAAGTTGTCCAATAATACCTTCTCTATTTTGGAACCATCCCATTTTATTAAATAGTTCCTGAGTTCTATAATATAAAGTATTTGAATTTAAATTCATCTTAAAAAGCGCTACTGCTAGAACTAAAACAATAGCAATTATTAATAATTTAATCTTATTAAAAGTTATATTCCTCATATCCAACACTCCTATTATATATAATTATACTATCAAGGTACGATTTTATCAATGAAAGCAAGCAAAAAAAGATATATTTTTAATACAAAATTTTATATTTACGTAAAATAAAAAATACCATGCAAAATGGTATTTTAAAATAGCGTTTGTTCCTTCATTCCACCCACGTGTTTATAGGCTTTATCAGTAGCTACTCTACCTCTTTGAGTACGTTTAATAAATCCCTCTTGCATTAGGTATGGTTCAATAACATCTTCTAAAGATGAAATTTCTTCTCCCATAGCTGATGCCATAGTATCTACACCAACAGGTCCACCGTTGAATTTATTAATTAATGTTGTTAAATATTCAATGTCTAAAGAGTCTAATCCATATTCATCAACCTTAAGTCTTTTTAAGGCATCCTTAGTTATTTCCATATCTATTTTTCCATCACCTAAAACAGATGCGAAATCCCTCACACGCTTAAATAATCTGTTAGCAATTCTTGGCGTTTTTCTTGATCTTTTAGCTAATTCAACAGCTGCATCATCATCAATTTCCATCTCTAAAACTCTAGATGTTCTTTTGATAATTTCAGTTAATTCTTCAGTTGAATAATATTCAAGTTTACTAACAATTCCAAATCTATCTCTTAACGGACTTGATATATCACCTGCTCTAGTTGTTGCACCAACTAAAGTAAAAGGTGGTAAATCTATTTTTATACTTCTTGAAGATCCTTCCCCACCAATAACAATTGATAATTCAAAGTCTTCCATAGCTGGATATAACATTTCTTCTATATATTTAGGCAATCTATGTATTTCATCTATAAACAATACATCACCCTCTTCAAGTGATGATAAAACAGCAGCTAAATCACCAGATTTTTCAATAGCTGGTCCAGTTGTCGTTCTAATATTTGTACCTAATTCATTAGCTATAATATGAGCTAAAGTAGTTTTACCTAATCCAGGAGGACCATATAGTAAAACATGATCAAGAGGTTCATTACGCATCTTAGCTGCTTCGATAAAAACTCTTACATTTTCTTTTACTTCCTTCTGACCAATGTATTCATCAATAAATTGAGGTCTAATAGTTTCATCGAAGTCCTCTCTTAATTCATCATTAGTTATTATTCTATCCATAAAACCTCCTATTTAAGCATGCATTGTAGAGCTTGTTTAATTTGATTTTCAATAGATGCAGTACAATCGATATTAGGTAATACTTTCTTGATATCAGGCATCTTATATCCTAATCCAGTTAATACTTCAACAAGTTCATTGTTAGCGCTAGTCGGTGCATCACTTGCAGCTAGTTTACCCTTTAAATCTAATATTATTTGTCTAGCCAACTTATCACCAATCTTAGGAAATTTAGTTAAATAAATAATATTTTCTCTGTCAATTGCATCAATTATTCCATTTACTGAACCAGTTGCAAACATAGGAATTGCAGTACGTGGTCCAAGGCCTTTTACATTTATTAATCTTAAGAACAAATCTTTTTCATCTTTTGTTTGAAAACCGAATAAATCTTGTGAGTTTTCAGTTATTTGATGATATAAATAAATCTTATATTCTTGGCCTTCTTGATACGAATATGGATTAGGTACATTTATATCATAACCTATCCCATGATTATCAATTACAACCTTACTAGGTGTTACTTCGGTTACTGTTCCAATTATGTAATTATACATTTATATCATCTCCTATTTCATTATAACATAATATGTAAAAAGCAAACATATTTTTGTGTAAATAAATTTATTGAAATCTAAAATGAATTATAATATACTTAAATTAGAGAACGCATTACTTATAAGTGATGCTATCTCTTTTGTTGGTAAGCATCTAACTTATGTTAGATGCTTTTTATTTTTACTTACCTCCCCATTGATCAGTTAACGATAAGTAGAATAATAATTACTAGTAATACTAGAATTAAAATTTTTAATTCTATTTTACCCATGTAATCACCTCCTATACATAATGTATCAGAGATAACATCTTGTAACACGTTCTAGAGGGTTTCCGTTCACACCCTCTACTATATATATACAACATTGATATATCAAATCTCGAATAAAAAATATAAAAAGATGCATTTTACTGCATCTTTTTTATTTAAAATAACGATAATTGGTTAGATTCAGGCATATCATCAATACAACCTAACTCTTTAAGTTTATCAATTGTAGAGCCTGATACTTTACCTCTAATTTTTAAATCTTCTTGAGATATAAATGGTCCGTCTTGTCTGGCTTTGCAAATAGATATTGCAACGTTCTCACCTAGTCCATCTATAGCTCTAAATGGAATTATTAAACCTTTTTGATCTTCAGTAATAACAAAGTGTTTAGCATCAGATTTATTTAAATCTACATTATGGAAATAGATTCCACGACAAGCAGCCTCTAGACAAATTTGTAATGTATCTCTTGTATCAACATCTTTGTTAGATGGATTTGGATTTGCATCTATTTCATCTATCTTAGCTCTAATAGCATTTTCACCTTGTACCATTGAAGCAATATCAAATTGATCACGTCTTATTGAAAGATATGCACAATAATACCAAATTGGATGATGTACTTTAAACCATGCAATTCTAAACGCAGATGTTACATAAGCTGTAGCATGTGCTTTAGGGAACATGTATTTTATCTTTTGACATGAATCAATATAATAATCAGGTATATTATATTCTTTTAATGTTTTAACATGATCTTGCCATCCAGCTGGATCCTTAGAAGGTTTACCCTTACGTACGAATTCCATTATCTTGAAGGCTTTACCAGCAGGTACTCCCCAAGCTATTAAGTTAACCATGATGTCGTCACGACAACCAATAACTTTAGAGAAAGGTACTACATTATTAATAATTAAATCTCTTGCATTACCTAGCCATACATCGGTACCATGTGATAGACCCGATATCTTAATTAATTCGGCAAATGTTTTTGGTTTAGTTTCCTCTAACATTCCAAGTAAGAAGGCGGTACCAAATTCAGGTATACCAAGTGTTCCTGTTGGACAATATTTTTGTCCTGTTTCTTTATTTACCATACCCCTTAATTGTTCAGGTTTAACACCTAATACTTCAGGGCCAGTAAATATAGACATGGTATCTTTATCACCTAAATCTATTTGCGTAACATCTATACCAGATAAATCTTGTAACATTCTTAATACTGTTGGATCATCGTGTCCAAGTATATCTAGTTTTAATAAATCATCTTCAATTTTATGGTAATCAAAGTGTGTTGTTCTCCAAGCAGCTGTTGGATCATCTGCTGGATATTGGAAAGGTGTAAAATCAAATACATCTTTATAACCTGGTACAACAACAATACCACCTGGATGTTGTCCTGTTGTTCTCTTAACTCCAGTACATCCTACCGCAAGTCTTTCAACTTCAGCTGTTCTAATACCACATGTAATTACTTTATCTTTCTTAAGTTCATCTTTGCCAGCTAACTCAAGACCATATATCTTACATTCATTTTTTAATTTATCATATTCTCTTTCTTCGAAATAACCTTGTACATAACCAAAGGCTGTTTTATCAGCAACAGTTGCTATAGTACCTGCACGATATACATTATCTGTACCAAATAATACTTTAGTATATTCATGCGCAAATGGTTGATCATCTCCCGAGAAGTTAAGGTCGATATCAGGAACTTTTTCACCTTGGAATCCTAGGAATGTCGCAAATGGCATATCATTACCTTGGTGAATTAAATCAGCACCACACTTTGGACACTTTCTTTCAGGTAAATCGAAACCTGAAAGATAAACTTGTTCTTCACCTTGTTCATCTATAAATGTAAATTGCTTTCCATCATCCTCATGGAACATTGAATACTGACACTTTGGACAGTAATAATGTGGAGGTAGAGAGTTACACTCTGTTATTCCCATCATGGCAGCAACAAATGAAGATCCAACTGAACCACGGGAACCAACTAGATATCCACGATCATTTGAATGCTTAACTAACTTTTGCGCAATTAAGTAAATAACGTCGAATCCACCACCAATAATACCAGATAAAGAATCCATAGCTTTCTTCTTAGCAGTTTCCATATCTAAGTTTTCTGGTTCTTCTTTTTCTTTGTCTTCTCTAATTAATCTCTTCGCAAATAATTCAACAATAAAATCAAAACCATTCATGATAACTTGATGCATAGAAGCAGAATAAATCTTATCTTTTTCTTCATCAGATATACCAGGATGTTCTTCATTAATATAATCATCAACTAATTTATAAATTGTTCCACCATAGAATTCCTCTGCAATTCTTTCCTCAATATTACGAGGAAGAGGATCACCATACATTGATTGAGCTTTCGTAAATACTAAGTCTCTACATGTTTCTTGTGAATGCTCAATGATTGGTGAGAAAGGTTTATGTGGATGTAATATTACTTCAAGTATATCTACTTGATCAGCAATTTTATAAGTATTATCTATAACTATTTCTTCAACTAATTTATCATCTTTTAACCACTTAAATGATTCAATCATCTCATTTGTAGTTCTAAAGTATTGGCAAGGTATGTGGCCTTGAACATAAGGTGAACCTTTGTCATATTTAGATGATAAGAAATATATTCCATTGTCATAGTCAAAGTTAATTAAACCACTGATTTGTAATCTTCTTAAAGATGAATCTATTTCATATCTCTTATCTTCATCTTTATTCTTTAATTTAATCTCATCTTGATTATTCTTATTAGCTACATATACATGGCATAGATTAGCAGATGTAATTGGTACACTTGGTGTTATTTGTAACGCATAAATATACTTTAATACTTTTATATCTACACTAGTTAATTCAACACCATTTCTTTTAGCTTTTTGAATTGCTTCATCTATGTTTTCTTTATTTGTATTATTTCTTAAATAACCATTTAAATATCTAGCTAAAGAATGTCTTCCTTTACCAGGAACATTTTGATTAACTATAATCTCTCTATATAAATTATCTTCAGGATTTAAGATATGTACGTCACCTGTCGCAACAACAATCTTACCTGCTTTTTGCGCACAATCAATTATCTTTCTTAAACACTTCTTTAAATCATCCATGTTATTAATATCGTGATTACGAATTAAGAATTCATAATTTTCAATTGGTTGTACTTCTATATAATCATAGAATTCCATAGCTTTAATTAATTCTTCTTCACTTCTTGTTTCAGCTATATAGAATATTTCACCATTTAAACAAGCTGAACCCACAAGTATACCTTCTCTTAATTCATTAACTAACTTACGAGGTATTCTTGCATTTCTTTGCATGTAATTAGAATTAGCATAGGAAATAATCTTAAATAAATTCTTTAGACCTTCTTGAGTCTTAGCAGTTAATGTAATATGTTTAACTCCATCGTAAACATTAGCTAAATGTTCAGTGAATGTTTTACCAGGAATATTTTCATACATTTGTAAGTTATCCTCGTGACACCAAGGATACTTCCAAAGATATTCTTTATTACCATATTTTTCAAATGGATATACAGCATCTTCAGGAACTTCTTCATCTTCTTCAATTAATCTTATATAGTTTTTATAAGATATAATTTCACCAATGTGTTCTACATACTTATGATTATTCTTAATGGATATATCTTCTAGTAATCCTAAATTATTTAACTCTAATAATTTTTCAACACCTTCAATTTGTTTTAACATCTTAGTAAATATTAAAGCAGTATTTTCAGAGTCGACATCGGCACCATGGTGTTCACCAACATAAATAGATACATATACACTCTTAGGTCCAAAAGGTGTCATATAGGTGAATGTACATTGATTCTCTGCAGCATGTAATGTATATTCAGGATTAAAATCAACTAAAGTAAAACCATCTCTTAATTTAACTTCAATATTAGCTTTTTCAGTCTTTGAAGCTTTATATACCATTGGTAAATAATATTCATGTCTTATCTTAGTTATTACTTCTTCAGTTGTTATTTCTCTATCTTGATATTCTACATCTACTACTTTTAATACAGATTCACCATCTACTAAAATGTCTTCTATTTCAGTATCATCAATTTTAAAATCACTTGATACTATTCCATCTTCTGATTCTTCATCATCTGATTCACCTGTATCTACTCCATAAGCTTTACCTAATGCAGCAAGTGAATGTCTCTTTAAATCCCTATTAATTATTCTTGATAACATTAAAGTATCTATAATAGGATTTTCTAACTTACCTAAATCATATTTATAATATGCCATGTCTAACATATTTTTATCGAAACGTGCATTATGAGCAACTAAAGGAAGATTACCTATCCACTCCTTAAATTGTTTTGTAACTGTTTCTTCATTAGGAGCATCTTTAACATCTTCATCAGTTATATTAGTTACTCTAGTAATCTCAGGATCAATCTTACATCCTGGATTAATCAACGAATCAAATCTATCTAATATTTCTCCGTTTTTAACTTTAACTCCACCTATTTCAATCATAGAGTTACCCAAGCCAGGATTAAAACCTGTTGTTTCAGTATCGAATACAACATATGTATTATCTTGTATTAAATCATCACTTGGATTGTAACAAACATTAAGTGTTGATTCACACATATCTAATTCAACACCATATAAAGCTTTAAATGGTTTAAAATGTTCTTTTTCATCTTTAAGTTCATTGATGAATTCTTCTAGTTTAGCTATACCTTCTTTATTGGTACTATCATTAGTTCTTAATTCTTCTAAGGCAGCTTCATTTTCAGCTATCTTTTCATCAAACTCTTTTTTCTTACCCTTGTTATATTTAGTTACAGCATCAAATACAACTGGGAAAGCTTGGCATCCATCGTGGTCTGTTATAGCTATACCTGGCATACCCCAAGAAGTAGCTTGTTTAAATAATACACCTTCATCTATGATACCATCCATTTGAGACATCATTGTATGAGCATGTAATTCTATTCTTTTTCTAGGTGCATCATCTTTACGTTTAACTATTGGTGAATCAATAGGTTCAGCTGTTCTTAAGTTATAAACTAAATCTTTAGCATAATTATCATATCTAACATCACCAGTGAAATGGAACCAAGAACCTTCTTTATAGGTCTTACCCATTTCTATATATTCTTCTTCATCTTTTGCAAACTTTTTAACTAAAATAGACGAAGTATTATCAGACACTTTTAAAGTCATCATAAAAAGAGGAGTACCATCTTTTTTAGTTAATTGAGTAAATTCTGATCCAAATATATATGCATCTATATTACAAGAGTTTTCTTCCTTCTTAATTGATGAAATAGATACATTACCTTCTCTTTGATAATCTACTTTTTTCTTATGATAAAAATTACCATCATTAGTTGGTTCACTATGTCTATTATATACAGGTTCTACTACATCACTTTTAATTTTCTCTATTTGATCTTTTACTTTTTTATTTTCACTAGCATCTAATTC